>CAMWQF010000026.1 GCA_947176285.1 uncultured Porphyromonadaceae bacterium | reverse complement strand
ATAACCCACTGATATAATAGCATCAAGATTGTAGAATGTAACATCTTTTGTCTGAGTCTTATTCGGTATAGCACCATGCTCCGTGGTTATTTCCATTTTGGAAACAACCACATCTTCGATAAGCTCACCACTCTCAAAAATATTTTTAAGATGTTTGCTTATAGCCGGTACACCCACATCAAAAAGTTGCGCCATAGCCTTCTGCGTACACCAGATACTTTCGTCCCGGTACACAACCTGCACACCATCCTCCTTCCCCTCAATCTGAAAGATCAGGAACTCCGCCGTACTATTCCGTATCTCAAACTTCTTTGCCATAGTAAAGACCGTAAATTAATTATGTAAATTATGTTTCCTCGACTTTGGTTGCTATCAGATTAAAGGAATTGGTATCGGGAATCATCTGGTAGACGTTAATTTCAGGATTGACCTTCTTTGCAAGATGAATTATTCTGTCTTTATCAGTATCGCTGATATTAACACCTAAATATATTGAATCAAAACATTCCGGTCCAATTTTTACAAATGATCTGACTTCTTTCCAATTCAACTCACTTTTATCTTGTTGAAAAGGTAATAAAGCCATAAACATTGGTGAAGGTCTGAAGATGAACAATCTCACTTCCTGTTCATGTTCCCATGCTTTTGCTTTTGTGAATACTTGATATGTGAAAAAATCTTCGCGGTCACGGTAATAATCTGGTTTGCTTATTATGTCAGTATATTTAACTTCTCGCCCTTCCGCACTTACCATCATACCATATCCAACATGAATATATTTTTTTACATGCTCCATATTAAGTCCTATACAGACTCCCGCATGTTTATTATAGTAGCTCCACATCAATAGCGAATCATGTGCCTTAGATAAACAACAAATCCATAAATCGTTCCTATTGTTTATGTATCTGTTAGATTCTAAGTCTTCGATAACTGCTGCATCCCAAATCTTACATTTTTCAGATGGAACTTTAGAAAAGTCAATCAAACATGGGTGACAATCTAACGGATCATTAAATGTAGTCGCATTTGCATACATCAAGTTGCTATTATGCAGCATCTTCTTAGCGCCTTCAATATCTAGATATTTATATAGAAGAGAATTCACGTTATAAACTAATCTAATTGTTTTCGATAAACTGCATCTAATGTGATACCATTCTTATCTTTCCAAACCAACCACCCATTATTACTGCTACCAATACAAAAGTCAGCAGCCGTACTGTGACTAGAAAAAGTCTTATCTGAAGTCATTATCAACATGCCGTTTTCAATGGATGCGTATTCCTTCAGCATTTTATCTCGCTTGTCTTTCCAATTAAACGATGGAACCATTGTCTGGGCTACTACGCTCCCTCTTAAAACAGTAAAACCATCGGAACTATAGAATCCTTTTGCATTACATCCTCTTCCTTTTGTATAAAATAAATGTTCTGTATTCGGTTGTTTAATTTCAAAAATATTGCAACCGATAAAAGAAGTTAGGAATTTAACATCTTCAAAGAACTCATCCATTGAATCTTGCTGATATTCTGGTAAGTTCGGAACCTTCGGAGTCTGTTTGTTATCGTTAAGAACAAATGAATTAGCTTGTTTTGCTTCTACTATTGCCTTATGTTCTAAATATTGGACATCGACTTTTGTCATGTCTGCGTCCTTTGATACAAATATGAGCGCTTTTTGCCAAAAAGATTTTTTACTTTCATGGTCTTTAACCCGTTCTCGAAAATTCTCAGTTTCACCTATGTATGCTTGTGGCTTTGTTGTCACATCTTCTCCAAGTAAAATGTAGAACGCAGGTTTTTGTAGTTTAGCCTGTGTATTTAGATACGACAGATTAGAACGAGGCACTACAAACATTTGGCAAATTTTATTGCTGATGAATGCATATTGGGTTCCCTTCGGATCTCCATCAATTAAATATGTAGTTACTGTTTTGCCCATAATTACTTATCTTCCATGATAAGTTTAAAAGCCTCATTAATTTGATTCACTTCTACATTCCTCAAAAATATATCCTTTGCGAGCAAAAACAAATCTTTGCTAATAGGCAGCAGTCTGATACCATCCCATTTAACAGGATTATTTAGCTCAGAATTAGCGAAAGCACTAATATCCTTCGTAACTATTATGTTGTGAAAACTGAACTGTATGCCATAGCACCTAATATATATACATTGACCTTGAGCATCATAATATAACTCATCAGCATATCCATCATCAAAATGAGATACAAGAAAATTAACCAACCTTGACACACAAGGTTTAATGTATCCATAACTTAATTCTATTTTATATTCCTTATCTTTAATGGTAGCATTAAGCAAGTTCAAAGAACACAATTTTATAAATACATCATTCTTACTTTGAATATCTCGCTGAATATATTGTTTGGCTTCGTTAATCAATGCTTTCATAATTTATAGTATCTCTTTCAAGCCCAACTCTCTTAGAAACTTATTATGCTCATCTCGTGCGGTGGTAATCTCTCTCTCAATATTTTCAAGTCTAGCTTGTACTACATTGAGAATTACGGCTTCCTCATCTTTTGAAAGGTTTACATATCGAGTGATGTTCAGGTTATAGTCATTCTCTTTAATCTCGCTCAAGGACACCTCACGAGCAAATCGGCTGATAGTCGCGCGACTATTGTATGCTTTAATAATATCCTCTACATCTTCCTTGCGCAGAAAATTTTGACGTTTGCCCTTTTCATAATGCTCCTCTGAGCTTGCATTAATAAAGAGAATCTTGTCGTTTTTGCGACACTTCTTCAAAACAATGATACAAACTGGAATACCAGTTGAGTAGAACAGATTTGCTGGTAAACCAATAATGGCATCAATATAATCCTTTTTGATGAGTTCTTTTCTGATTACTTCTTCCTTGCCTCCACGGAATAGTACGCCATGAGGTAGAATGATTGCCATTGTACCACTTTCGCTCAAGAAGTGTAATCCATGCAATAAGAAGGCAAAGTCTGCTGCAGATTTTGGTGCAACACCAAAACCATTAAAGCGGAAATCTTTTGCCGTTTCCTCTTTTGGGTCCCAACGCAAACTGAATGGCGGATTTGCAACGATGGCATCAAAAGTCAATTTCTTAGCAGGATTCTCCTCACTCAAAATACTCCAATCATTAACAAGTGTATCACCATGATGTATCTCGAATTCTGTATCTTTTACGCCATGTAGAAGCATATTCATACGAGCCAAGTTGTAAGTTGTGATATTCTTCTCTTGACCATATATTTTACCAATACCATTATCTCCCATCTCTTTGCGAACATTTAGCAATAGAGAACCTGAGCCACACGCAAAGTCAAGAACCTTGTCAATTTTACTCTTCTTTCCACTCTTGGGATCTTGGCAATCTAAAGTGACAATCTTTGATAAGATAGAAGATACCATCTGTGGCGTGTAAAATTCTCCAGCTTTCTGTCCAGAGCCCGCAGCAAATTGGCCAATAAGATACTCGTAAGCATCACCGAGGTCATCGCTATCTACTGAAAACTCTGCCAATTTCTCTGCAATGGTTTTGATAACCTTGCAAAGCAAAGCATTTCTTTCAGAATATGACTTTCCAAGTTTCTCTGAACTAAGATTAATCTCGGAAAATAGGCCTTTGAAAGAACTCTCAAAAGATTCATTCTCAATGAACTTAAAACCATCTTGAAGTGTTTTAAGTAAATCGCCATTTTGAGTGCGTGCTAATACAACTATATTGTCCCACAGGTATTGTGGTTCTATAACATAGTGAATTTTGCGGCGCATTTGCTGTTCAAACAGAACGGTATCATCGATATTATCTTTGTACCACAACTGAAGAGGGGTACATACATTTATACTCTCCGAACTGTTTTTGACTTCAGACGGATAGTCCGAACCTAGTTCCTTTTTTGCGGCTTTTAGATAATTATCCGATAGATATTTCCAAAAGAGGAATGAAAGCATATAATCACGGAAATCGTCTGCCATCATTGCACCCCTTAACTCATTTGCAACAGCCCAAAGAGCTTTGCCTAATTTATTTTGGTTGTTATTAGTTGCCATATTGTTGTTTATGTGTGTAATACAAACTTAAATGTACTCATCAATTTTTCAAATATTTCAACTACAATAGTTTTGTTATCTTCAACCATTACTGCACTCTGTGGGAAATACACATTTTGATGTGTTAGAGCATTAATGATCGTTGCAATTCTATCTGTGTCTTCAAAACCTATCACATTAAGAGTATATTTTAGTTGACCTGTACCTAAAAATGAAGATATATTTTCAAGCATTTGTCTAATCATAGCCATATGATACAAATCTAATTCATCATTCTTAATGGCAATATCTATTGTTTGCAATAATCTTAAATGATAAAGTAAAACATCATTTTTTGGGTTTGTTAGACTGTAATTCCCATCTTTATATTCTAATAACTGAATTTTATATTTGGGATCTTTTTTATTATTATATCTACTTGCTTTTTCACCCTTAGTTAAATAATCATTAATTACAGTAGCGAACCCGATATGATGTGTTGTCATAATGATTTTTCGATTCTTGTAATGTTTTTCTATCAACTCAAGCAAGGTGAAAATAGTTATAAATAGGTGATTATCATCCAAACTAGATACAGGATCATCAATGAAAAAGTATTCATTTTGATTATCATCCCAACCATCCGAGTCAAATAGAGCCAAGAAGAAACACCAAATAAAAATTCGTTCTTCTCCTCGTGAAATTTTTATATCCCTTGCATCTTCGTCATTCTTAAGATGAAAGGTAATATACTCTATACCGTCTGCAGGATTCTCCTCATACGAATGAAACTCAAAGTCAAATTTAGGATTATAAGGCTCTAATTTTTCTCTAATCTTACTTTCGTCAATATATGAATGTAGGTCATTTAGACTGCTTTTAATAATTTCTAATCGGATATTTTCCTCTGCATGTTCAATATCATTATTCCATACAAACAAATCTTCACTATACGCATTATAATAAACACCCGTCTGTTTTTGCGTATCTTCATTTCTTGCAATTTCCTTATATGCTGTTGACAATCTTGTCTTACCCGTTGCATTGAAGGCGTATACTAAGAATATATTTTCTTTTGCATCTTTTATTTCTTTTGCAATTTTCTTAAGTGCCATAATTGCTCCATTTTATAGTTTGGGAAATAGTTGTTGCATTAAACCTTTTTTATGAATTTCTAATGCTTTTATTTTTTCATCATATTTTGCTATTTGTTTGTCAACAGAAGACAAAGTTTCTGCGATTTTTCTTTGTTCATCTCTATTCTCAGGTATAGCTAATTCTATTTCCTTAAACTTAGTTTTTGAGATATTAAATCTCGTTATTCCCTGAGCAATACGAACAACGTTTGTTCTGTATACATCACTGCTAAAGAGGTATATTAAAAAATTAGCATCTATTGACTCATCTTCAAATAAACGGTAAATAAAACAGAAACTATTTAAATAGCATTCTGAAATATTCTTGTTTGTTACAACTGCTGTATATCCGACCTCTTCTGGCGTTTCGGATGACATTGTTACTAATACATCTCTGTATCGTAGATTATTTTGTTTCTCATTATCGGCAATTTTTACTAATTGACATTCGGTAACATCAATCTCTATAGAGTTGAAAACTTGCTTATAAGATACGAATGGTTTTCCTGCTCCAAAATCTTCTGCACTCTTGCCAGATAGACCTCCAAATGTATCTCCAATGATTCCAAGTTGCTTTAATATCCACTCTTTTGTCCCTTGAAATTCTGGAAAACGGAGTTCGGGTAGAGTTTTACCCTTAGCAGGAAATAGGCGTTGCATTAAACCTTTCTTGTGCTTCTTTAATAGGTCAAGTTTATGCTTTGTTTCATCAATCTCTTTGTCAATTGATACGAAACAATCTGCAATTTTCTTTTGCTCAGATAATGATGATGGATATGGTATAGTTAGTTTTTTGAAGCTATTCATATTTACAGAGAGTAGGCCGCCAGCATTTGTATTCTTTTTACACCACTCGTCAATAATAAACATGAAATAGTGGAAATACATCATATCTAATTTATTATCAAACGATTTGCGTTTTGTTAAAAACGTAAATTGTTGATTCGCAAGCGAATCAACAATTATTAGTGCATGTTCGCCAATGGTTGCAGTTGTTGCGACAATTATAGAGTATGCGGGAAATAATCCAGCATTTTTTACAGCAGCAGGGGTAACATGCTGTATAGAATCCGAAAGGATATGGCCATTTCTTCGAATATCCTCCATTCTAAACCATGGGATTGTTCCATTGTCCCAAAATGATGGATTCGACTTGGATGGAGTATATCCATTCTTAATGTCGAAAATAGTTCCCATTGTATCCGTTTCCCATTCTCCATCATTTCGGAATTCAGGGAAGCGAAGTGTAGGAGTTTGTTTTTTTTCATTGTTTGCCATTTTGATATCTCTGTTAAAAGAGTTATTCATCTTCATAAGCAGAGAGTCCAGAAATTGTCTGACCTCCAACCATTCGCTTTAATAAAGGAATCAGGTCAATCATTATTGCTGCCTCTTTCTTGGTGCGGTCTTTCCAGCCCAATTCCAAAGGAGCTACGAGTTCGCCAAGTTTCTCTCCATCGAAAATTTTACGCTCCACAATAGTCTTGACAAAACTTTGCAGTGACGCGACACTTAATCTGTGGTTGTCTGCGATTGTAATTAACTCCTTTGCAAACTTCTCAGTCTTAAATATTTCATATCCTTCTTTAATCTCATACTCTGTTTTACCATTTATGCTATCAAGATGATCAATATATGCGAGAATATCATCACGTTCTTCAATGAGGTTTGCGCTGGAACTTACTAAACTAACAAGTTGTTCCTTCGTCATCTTCATTTTTGATGGAGCACCTGCATATCGGGCAATAAGATCCATTATGTAGTCGTAATCAATCAAAGCTGAAGCAAAAAGCACGAACTCGAAATCAAGATCTTGTATTTCATCAGAAATCTCCTCATTCTTCTTGTTCTCTCGTCTTTTCTTCAGGGTATATGCCAAATCTAAATACGCACTACGAAATGCAAGTAAGTCTTCATCTGTGAATCCATATTCAACTTGTGGCGCGGATACGATCTGAGAATTAATATCATCCACACTAACGAAGTCTGTATATTGACTTAATTGTGTTTTATATCTTTGTACCTCTTTAAAGTAGTTAATAAAGGCAGCTTTAGCTTCATCGCCACGAAGATTTGCAACCTCTGATGCTTTAAATTCGAGGTTGTATATATTCATGAAGTTCTTTAAATTGGATATGGCTTTCTTGTATTTTTTGTTGATATTTTCTGCAGGCTCAACTAACCACACTTGACGTGCTGTATCTGCCTTTTCTCCAGAGAAAAGAGCAATCGCTGCATCAACAGCATCTTGCTGTCCTCTAAAGTCGAGAATGTTACCATATGGTTTTGTATCATTCAGGATTCGATTAGTACGCGAAAACGCCTGAATTAGCCCATGGTGCTTCAGGTTCTTATCTACATACAGCGTATTCAAATACTTTGAATCAAAACCTGTAAGTAACATATCTACAACAATGACGATATCAACTTTGTTTTTGTGCGAGTATTCCTTGTTGCTGTACTTCTGGTTCTTGATACGTTGCTGAACATCTTGATAGTATACATCAAACTCTGATACGGTATGGTTTGTACCGTATTGTTCGTTGTATTTCTTGATAATATCTACAAGAGCCTTCTTTTTCTTGTCGGGCTCTATCTCGTTATCCTTGCGCTCCTGCTCTAAATCCTCCTGAAGCTGGATAATTTCTTTATTACCCTCGGCTGGCGGAGTGTAAACGCATGTAATATTTAATGGTTCAGCATCTGTACTTTGCTTGCTTTGAATCTGTTGAAACAGATGGTAGTAATCAATGGCATCATTGATCGATGCTGTTGCAAAAAGTGCATTGAATCGGCACTCGCCAGTAGCTACTCTGTGCTTTCTTATTATCGCTTCAGCAATAGCTCTCTTTCGAGTGGATTCGTCGATTGTTACACCATTTTCCTCTGGCTTAAAGTAATCCACATGGAAGCGCAATACATTGCGATCATCAATAGCATTAGTAATGGTATATGCGTGTAGTTCTTTCTGGAAAACATCCTCAGTAGTTCTATACTGAGCCTGTTCACCAGTTACCTGTGTGTACGTTGCGTTTTCTTCAAAAATAGGCGTACCTGTAAAACCAAATAGTTGCGCTTTAGGGAAGAACTCTTTAATTGCCTTATGGTTCTCTCCGAACTGTGATCGATGACACTCGTCGAAAATAAATACAATACGCTTATCCTTTAATGGCAACAAACGTTCCTGATAATTGTTGCGGTTGTTTGGATCTAATGCGATGCCTAATTTCTGAATAGTCGTAACAATAATTTTGTCCGCATAATCATCAGACAACATTCTTCTCACAAGATTT
This sequence comes from uncultured Porphyromonadaceae bacterium, assembly GCA_947176285.1. Taxonomy (GTDB): domain Bacteria; phylum Bacteroidota; class Bacteroidia; order Bacteroidales; family Muribaculaceae; genus Lepagella. Next base: position 8,467 of record CAMWQF010000026.1, on the reverse strand, counting down.
TCAGTATTGGTATTCTCCTCGACACATCCGTCCTGAAATTTGTTGAATTCATCACGAGTTTGCTTATCAAGATCCTTTCTGTCTACTACAAACATACATTTCTCAATATTGGGGTTGTCCTTGAGAAGAGTAGATGTTTTGAACGAGGTCAAAGTCTTACCACTACCTGTAGTGTGCCATATATAACCATTACCTCGATTTTCATTGATGCAGTTAATTATCGCATCAACAGCATATATCTGGTATGGGCGCATAATGAGCAACTTTTGTTCACTAGCCACCAAAACCATATATTGACTTATCATTTTACCGAGCTTACATTTTGCCAAAAAAGCTTCAGAGAAATCGTCTAGATTGGATATTTTCTCATTTTCATCATCAGCCCATTGGTATACCGGCAAAAATTGTTCGTCAGCATTGAAATTAAAATGTTGATTGTTGTTATTTGTGAAATAATATGTCCGACTTTGGTTACTTACGACAAATAACTGCATAAAACAAAGTAAGGAATTTGTATAACCATTCCCGGGATCATTTTTGTAGTCCACAACTTGTTGCATTGCACGGCGTGGACTAACATCCAATGTTTTCAGTTCAATTTGAACAATCGGCAGTCCGTTTATCAAAATAATAACATCATATTGCTGAAAACTATTGCGAGTATTCATACGGAGTTGATTTATAACCTCGTATTCATTTTTACACCATTCTTTGATATTAACTAGGGTGTATTGCAAAGGTGTACCATCTTCTCGGATAAAAGTATTTCTCTCTCTCAAACGCTTAGATGTTGCATATACATCTGAATCTGTTATTTCATCAAGTAGTCTATCAAACTCGGCATCTGTTAAATGTACTCTATTTAGCTGTTCAAACTTGACACGAAAGTTCTTCTCCAGAGTGTCTCTATCGCAAATATCTGGACGATACGAGTACTTCAAATCACACAATCGCTTGATGAAGTTTTCTTCTATTTGTTTTTCTCTTATCATATTTTAGTGCGAAGTTTGATTACTTATCAGTTCTTTCGGATCTACATTCAATATTTTCGCTATCTCGAAAAGGACTTCGAGACTTGGTTGGCGACGGTTGCAGACATATGAGTTCGCTATGCAGAAACTTTTGCCAAGTCTCTCAGCAAGCCAAGTTTGCTTGATCTCTCTTTCTTCAAGCACCTCTTTTATTCGATTTATGGGTTTATCCATCATTTTATCTTTATATCATAAATCTCTTTGCAAAGATATAAAATTTTATGCTATATATAAAGAAAAAAGGAGAGAAAAAATCCCCTCCTTAATGACTAGAGGGTGAATTCTTGTCGGGGCGAGGGTTGAAGTGAGGAATTAGTAGAGGCGGATGCAAGTTATGTCGGCGGTTTTGACATCGTAGGGTGTGTCATAGTGCTCTTTCGAGAAGACAATGGCAAGGTGTTGGATGCGGTGTTTGATGCCGAGTAGCTTAAATAAGATAATAAAGTTCCCGAGATGTTCGACGTAGTAGTAATTACCTATGAATGGTTTGGAATGTATTCAGGTCTTTATTATTAATTATGCGGAGAAAAGATATTATTGTAATGATATTCCAGAAAACTAAGGTCTGGTTTATGTTCTATTGGGAGTCTTAGTTTTTTATCTTTTATGGAATCGATGTGCTGTATATAATATTCTTTCCCAATGTTCGTAATAAGTTCTGATGATAGTTGTATAGTGTAATCTTCTCTTATTCCAATCAATCCTCTATCAAACATCTTGTCATATAATGGAGATAGACATATTCCGTTTGCTGGATTTAATCTATTGTCTTCATTTGCAGACCAGGGGATAATATGGCTGGCAACTAACAATTCCGGAATGTCAATGCCTGTTATAGCACATTTGTTTTCATAATTTTCAAGCACCATAGTTCGAAATGATGATTGGTTTACGCGCTGTTGGATAACGGCTTCTCTTTCTCTACCTATGAAATCTTCTGGAGTTAATGAAAGATACTGTTCAATGGATTTATGAGAAAGTCTTGCCTTGATTTCTTCAGCTTTGAGAAACAGTGCCTCTTTATCCTTAGAAAACTTATTCCAATATGGCATACACTTATCTTTCCCCGATACCATTCCACGTCTGCCGGAATTTATTATATATGGATCACAAGCCGCATATTTGACCAACCGGAGAGCCACAGAGTTATTAGATCTGCCAATGAGGTTTGCTAAAGCAATAACTTCTGGTGTACTCTTATTCAACCTCCCAAACGTAAGTTTGAAGTATAAATCAAGCACAACAATCATTTCATCTTCTGTCCACAGTTTCCTTCCTGCCATTTTATATTGATCTTGTTATTATGTCAAACATTAAGCAAATTTAGTAATTTTTTTTTGATTCTGCAAAAAAAGTTTTTTAGAGAATGATACTAAATAATCAATACCGGGAAAAATAGTGCTACCCCTCCGGGGTAGTGATTGGGTGAATTGACATTGACCCCGAGCTTTCGCTCGGGGTTAACAAGATTATTGCCCTCCGGGCAATTTCGGGACTGTGCTTTATTTTGAAGGGTGTTGAGGGGGTTAGAGATGGGGAAGTCAACTTTTTGGGGAGGTAATGTGTTTTAAGAGAAATATTAATCTTATAAAATTATTCTGCTATGAAAAGTATCTATAAGGCTATGGCCATAGGAGCTATCGGAATCAGCGCAGCAGCCATGCCGGCACAAGGCGACGCTTGCACACGTGTGATATATGAAGGAAGCGACAGTCTGTATGTAATCGGAAGATCGCTCGACTGGAAAACCCCTATACCAACGAATCTGTATGTATATCCTGCCGGACTCTATAAGCAGGGTTCATCCACACCTGCCGGTATCAACTGGACATCAAAGTATGGAGCAGTGTATGCAGTAGGTTATGACGGAGGCATTACGGAAGGCATGAATGAAAAAGGTCTTTCAGTCAACGGTCTTTTCTGCAAAGGCACTATATATAATAATGAGCAACGCGAGAAGAATCCTCCTATCTCGCTTGCAATGATAGTAGGCTGGATACTCGACAACTGCGCCACGACTCAGGAGGCTCATGATCTGCTGACCTCTACCCCATTCAGCATCGAAGGGGCTACATTTGACGGAGGCACAGTGTCTACGCTCCACTGGGGAGTGACAGATGCGAGCGGCAAGAGCATGATCTTTGAATTTGACCATGGCAATCTTAATATCTATGATCCCGGTGATATCCGCGCTATGACCAACGACCCTCAATGGCCTGCGATGACCGCCATTGTGAATTATTGGGAAAAGATCGGCGGTAAGAACATGCTTCCCGGCACGGTATCAAGTCCTGACCGTTGCGTACGCGCCAATTATTTTGCACATCATGTAGAAGCAGTGTCTGATGCTCAGCTTGGAGCATCAATCACTCGCTCAATATTGGTGAATTCTTGTGTGCCTTACACGTATAATATAGCGGGAGAACCCAACCTAAGCTCTACTCAATGGAGAAGTTATTCGAATCTTCGCGATAAACTCTATTATTTCGATATCGTGACTAATCCCGGATATTATTACGTAGACCTTAAGAAATGCGATCTGACAAAGAAGGGGCATATCTTGAAGTTGGATACTTCACACAGTGAGGATCTCGTTGGGGATGTCACTAAGAAATTTGTGAAGTCGGATGGGTTTAAGCCGATGTACTGATAATAATTGAGAATTGAGAATTTTGAATTGAGAATATTGAATTTACGGAATAATATAAGGCGTCCTTTGTTGGACGCCTTAATTTTTTATGCAGAGGGTTAATATGATTATCAATTAATGTATGTATTAGACTGGTGGGGGCGCATGCGGAGCATGCTTGCTTACGTTGGTAGTTTGGGGTTGAGGTGGGGTTATTGGCCCTTGTTGTTGTTTTGGAGGGAGAGGGTCAGGCAGATGTTTGCTAGCATGAAGCGGCGTAGGTTGTAGATGATTCCGTGGCAAATCTGGAATGCATTCAAGGAGTATTGCAGGGCAATTCGCTTGTCAGGATCCAGAACTGTCCTGCCGTCATGAAGGTGCTCGTAAAGGCGCTGCGAATTGGAATAAGATTCTGACAGAATCACAGCCATGTTTTGTCTCAATTCACGCATTCCATGTATGTCCGGAGTTCCTATAAGTGGAACAGCAACGTTGCAAATATTCACGATATCCTCCACCAGGGTCTCCAACTGCTCGTTATATAGGTCAGGGAATGGTTCGACGAAGTTTTTAGTATAATCAATGCAAACTTCCGACAAGTGAAGAAGACCGTCATTAATAATAAAACGGCTTGTATTGGCAAGGTAGATCCAAGAAAGAGCCTCAATATATCTTACACTCTCTATAGAGGAAATGCAATCATCTTGTGCACCTTTCTGATCCTTGAGCTCAACTTTCATCTCCTTGGTGTCGAGAACGCATTTTTGAAGTTTGTCTATACTTCCTTCATTATAAGCTACACAGATTTCTGAGAGACAATTCTTCAGATATTCCAGATACTGTCGATGATTTGTAAACAAATATTCTATAAAAACATTATATGCCTTGCGTGAGTCGTCGGTATCTTTAATAGTCTGGCAAATAACGGCGGTTTGGTCGTTGATGTATTTACCACGCGAGTGCTTTTTTTGGCGTAGACCGGCAGAGTCATCGCCCATCAATTCAAGGAAGAGAAGAAGGGCAATAGCCAAAATGGCAATGACCGATAGAAGTATGACAAACCAAGTTTCCATTATCTGAGTTAAAATATTTAGGTCTAATATATTATATCAAGCAGAGAAAACGGAGGAAATATATTTATGCTCTTGCTAGAATTAACATTAGGTTCTGAAATTAGTATCATTTCCCGGTAATGGGGGAAATGTGATGCAAAATAATAAAAATATTGTTACATCTGTGTTACATGTCGGTTGCAATATTATTAATTAACAGTTTTTGGGGGTGTCGAGGAGGCTAGGTTTCTAGGGGTCGAGGTTTCTAGGGGTCGGACTTGTCGGACTTGTCGGACTTGTCGGACGGGTCGGACGGGTCGGACGGGTCGGACGGGTCGGAGGAGCGACAAACAACGTAAGAAGCATGCTCCGCATGCGTCAGCGCGCGTCTGATGGAAATAAAAAAAGGGCGCATCGGGGGATGCGTCCTTTTGTATTTGGCAGCCTTATGGCTGATTTTGGTTATTAGAGGATAACTTTCTCAGCCTTATTGCCGCTCTTCTTGATGTAGATGCCCTTGTCAGGGTTAGCTACGCGACGGCCTGCGAGGTCGTAGTATTCAGCATTCTTTTCGAGCAGGATAGTGCTAACAGCAGTGTCAGTATTCTTACCCTGAATAACTTTCAATGAGTAAGTAAGACCAAGGCCCTTGATTTCAACAACACCAACTCTATCTACGTCAGAAGCTTCAGCAGCAATTGTTAGGGTTGTAATACCACTTTCTCTATCTGATTCACCGATAGTAAGGTTGATCCAATCTGAATGATTCTCAACATATCTACCATCTTCAATCTCAGCATTGATGTTGTAGTAAAGAGCATTAACATCTACATCAACACTACCACCTGTAAGAGGAATTGTTACTTCTTCTTCACCATTTTCACTAACAATCCATGGGAAAACAGCATCAATTGTAAATTGAGAATAGCCAATTGATGTAAGAATGGGATCATTGGGATCAGTATCATCAAAAGTGGCTAAGTTAAGATCATTCGCAAGGAGAAGAGGCCTTGGATCACTACCATCAACACTGCCAATTGCAGTTATATAAAGATCCGGAGCCTTAATGATATCAACACCATAATCCCATGCTTCAAGATATAAATTATAACTAAATGGATAGAAACCACAGGCCGGTGATGCTTCAACGATAGCAGGATTTCCATTAAATCCTTCAATGGTTACAGCAACTTCTGAATCAATAATAATGTCATCTTCAGTCTCATCTCCATCTTCATTTAGAGCAAAGTACTCGAATATTGGAGTATCTGTACCCTCTGCAGGTATGCCAGCATAACCTACTGCTATGGCTTTTTCTGCAATATAGCCCTCTTCATCAATAGGATAAATGTAACTAATCAATTGCGCAGGAGCATTAGCAACAACATTCATCCAAATCCAAGCTCTTTTCATTAAATAGGCACTTGTAGTTTTGGGCAAAACTATGGTATAATTCTCAAGGCTCAAATCCGTTACAGTGTTATTAGGATATCTTTTTGCAAGATAGTTGTACCAATCAGATGCTATTCCGGAAGCTTCATAACCCTGTTCTCCACTTACGCAATATGAATAGAAAGTATATAAAGCACCGTTCATGCCTCGCTTATTAGCCAAGAAGGGATTCTGATAGAAAGATACACCTGTATTAAAACCCCAAAAACTGGGAGCACCTCCACAATAGTATCTATTAGTATAGGCATCATAATAGTCTGCCATACCGTTTACCGTTCCCATTAATACAGGAGCGTCAGCCATACCCAAATCACTCTTAATAGAAAGGTTGTATGCAGTTGACTCCTTATAGTTCCAGTTAAGGACGCTATCTGCAACAAAATAGTCATTAAATTCAGCATATGACCATTTCATGTCGTTGACACCTAAGCTGAAATTCTCGAAGTCAATATTGCCATAATTGCTTGTAAAATGGAGTCCCAACCATCCACTTCCTTCTTCTGTCATACCTACTGACATCACATTATCAGCAGGGCGGAAATAGAGACCTTGAAATGAAGGCACAGAATCACCTTCTGCACGAGTCGACACGACTTTCTTAACACCCGGCACCTGGAAACTAGTGTAGTCGGATACCCTATCTTTTCCTTTGGGTGCTGAAGCCTTCATCATAGGCTTCTCTACATTTACGGATTCATGGCTGCGGACTGCCATCTCCTTTTTTACTGCCGTTGCAGAAGCAGCTACGCAAGCTGCTGAGAGAAGAATGTAAACTTTTTTCATAATTTATTGATTTAATTGTCAAAGACTGCACTAAATAATGCAGTCTCTGACAAAATTAATTATTTAGTCTGAAAATCAACATGAGAAGAGGGATCGTTCTTATCAGTCAAGGTGATCACATCCGGATTTATAGGATCATTCACAGTCATCACGAAATTGCCGGAAAAATAATCTTTAAAAGCCTTATAAGCCGGAACCTCTCCATTATACTTAATCGATGTGTTGTTTCCGCCGGTGACATTGAAATGAAGATCATTTGAAGGAACGACGTCTCCATTTTCAGAATATTCAGCATCGTATTCTATATAGTCACGACAAACACGCGTGCCAATTCGAGTCACAAACTGAGGAACTAATTTGCCGGCATTGCTACCATAAGCGAAATCAATATTACCAAGTTTATCCTTATTGGAAAGATGAGCCACAAGAGCAACATTAGCGGCATCATATAATTCTTTGAATTTTCCAGTCAGGGATTCCGGATCAAGAGTCCATGTGAGATCAGCACGAACGAGATTTTCAAGAGGCGATAAAGCACGAAGGTCAGCGATATTTTCACCATACATGGTGAAATCATCATTAAAGAAGAGCTCTGTCAACTCAAATGTTGAATCATCCGCCTTTTTTACTTCCAGCGGCTTCATAAATCGGAAACCGGTGAGAGTGAAAATACCATTAGCCGAAACAGTCTGAGAAACAGCATCACCAGCGATAGGATAAACAGAAGGAATTGCTGTCATCATATCGTAGACACGATAGAGGTTACCTTCCGCGTCTGTCATGGTCAAATTATTGAATTTCTTAGTGAATCTATTTGGCACTGCCTTCACATCATCAAGATACTTGTTGACATCGGTAGACGGATCAAGACGATGCAAGTAAATGTCATAAAGAGTCTTTTTACCAAGCAAGCGCATTGTCTTGCCTTCATCACTTACTTCCATAACTTGGAACTCATAGTCACCTTCGTGACCGAAACCGGTCTCGTCAATGTCGCCAAAGTCACCGGAAGGAGCATCCGGACCTGTTATGTTGGCGGGGTCAGAGAAGATATGGAAAAGAGTATTATATGAGTTGAAAGAGAGCACCGGACCGTTGTCGGCAATCATCTTCCAAAGAGAAGTTTCTTGCTTGAATTCGCCACCGATCCACTTATGGTTTGCGGAGATTTCAACAGAACCATTCTTGTCGAATTTCATCACAAACACATAACCAGGCTCGTCGGCGTTTGAAAAATACTCCATCGTCCACAGTCCACCGTTTTCAGTGAGGACCTCGGCATAGTCTTTCTTATACTGCTCAAGGCGGTCGGCAGCCGACTGGTCGAAAATGCCGTCGTTGTCGCTGGAGCAGGCTGTGAGAGCAAGAGCTGCAAGGGTTGCGAGATATATAGACTTTTTCATTTTCATTACTTATTAGTTTGACCCCTCCGGGGTCTTGGTTATTTGGGTTTCTATTTCCCCCGGTTTCACCGGGGGTTAACAAGATATTCAGCCCTCCGGGCTTACTATCGACTTATA
>CAMWQF010000025.1 GCA_947176285.1 uncultured Porphyromonadaceae bacterium | reverse complement strand
CTTGCAGAGCAAAAACGCAAGGACGAGGAGCAACAGAAACTTCTTGCAGAGCAAAAACGCAAGGACGAGGAGCAACAGAAACTTCTTGCAGAGCAAAGGCGAAAAGAAGAGGAGCAGCAGAAACTTCTTGCAGAGCAAAAGCAGAAGGAAGAAGAGCAGCAAAAACTCCTTGCTGAGCAAAAACGAAAGGAAGAGGAACAGCAGAAACTCCTTGCAGAGCAAAGGCAGAAGGAAGAAGAGCAGCAGAAACTCATTGCAGAGCAAAAGCGAAAAGAAGAGGAGCAGCGTAAGTCTGAGGCTCGCAAACGCCTTGAAGAAACTCCCACTCTCAAGAACTACATCGCTGCAAACCTCGGAGATTGGAACGTCTATCTTGCATCTAAAAACCTGAATCTTCCGTCGGAAGAAGAAATCCGCAACTTCATAGAAGAGGAGGTGGGAAAATGGCAGGTAAAGGGTGAGTTTGAGCCAACAGCCAAGTGGAAGGAACGCGTAAACGAGACCACCCGCACTGCCAAGATCAATGCCATGGCTGACAGCATACTCTCCATAAATTCGGGAAAAGTTGAGGAAGTCAGGGCGGAATACAAGAAAAAGTATGAGCAACTCACCGACAGATACTGTGCACAGATAGCCGATCGGTTCGAATCTCAGAATCTCATTATAAAGCCATACGATGCAGACAACGAGACCTTCCTGATAAGCACCGATGACTTCGGTGACTTCCTGCTGCCTGTGCCACTCGATGAGGCTCCCTCATTCAAGCAGGAATGGGACAAGTGGAAATCAGCGGCAATAGCTTCGTTCGTGCCAAACGGAGAGGACGTGGTGTTGAAATCTGTGAGCATCGGCAAATACAAGTATGACAGCGACATGAACGCCACCTACGCGCAAGTGGACGTGGAATACAACTTCAAGCCGGTAGACGTGGCGCAGCTTAACCGGCGTCTTGACGCGGGTGAAGACATGGCAATGAACTCCGCCTCCAATACAGGCTCAAACATAAACAAGGGTTTCCAGACTGAAAAAATCAAGATATCCGCAGGCAACACGCCCGACATTGACATAAACATCCCGCAGGGAGTAGCTTCCAAGACACCGACATTCGCCGTAATTATTGCCAATGGTGAATACACGAACGCTTCCAAGGTGGCGCACGCAGAAAACGATGGCAAGGTGATGGCACAGTATCTGACTCGGACACTCGGAATTCCTGAGAGCAACGTTGCTACCTTCATCAATGCGACCTACGGGCAGATGGCATCAGCGATCTCGATGCTCCAGGACATTGGCGACGCCTATGCCGGCAGCGACTTCAACCTCATATTCTACTACGTGGGGCATGGACTTCCGGACGATGAGGGCAAGAAATCCTACATCCTCCCGGTCGACATTGACCCTCGCATGGTGTCGATATGTATGCCTCTTGAGAAAATTTATGCAGATCTGGGCAACCTTGGAGCGAAAAATGTTACCGTCATGGTAGATGCATGTTTCAGCGGCACCAACCATGGTGACGGAATGCTGGTGCCACAATCTATGGGCGTAGCGATGAAGCCTAAGACCGCATCTCCGGTAGGAAACATGGTGGTGCTTGCTGCAGCAGAGGGCACCGAGACAGCGTTCCCCTACGAGGAGAAGAGCCATGGACTTTTCACCTATTGGCTTCTGAAGAAACTTCAGGAGACATCGGGCAACGTCACATTCGGCGAACTCAGCGACTATGTCATCGACAATGTTAAGAAGACATCAGTAACGGTCAACCGCAAGCCGCAGACCCCGACAGTGGCAACTTCGCCCCAACTTGCCGGCTCATGGCGCTCCATGAAGTTTGGAAACTGATATCTTCAAATGTCCTCAGTTAACATTTTTTTAATTGAAGACATCTACATAAGTAGTAAAAATACGTTATATTTATAGACTGATGTATTTCTGCCCCTTTTTAGGGCTCAAATGATATGAATAACTAAAAAACATACTCAATAAATGGCAAATCAGGAACTGAGCGAACAGGAAATCGTAAGACGCAACAGTATGCAGGCTCTCCGCGACCGCGGAATAGAACCCTATCCGGCAGCTGAATATGTTGTGACCGGACATAGCGAGGAAATCAAGGAAAACTTTAAGGATGATGCGGCTGAACGCCGCGAAGTGTGCGTGGCTGGCAGAATCATGAGCCGCCGTATTATGGGCAAGGCATCATTCGTTAGCCTTCAGGATGCTGAAGGCAGAATCCAGGTATATGTTAGCCGCGATGACCTTTGCCCCGGAGAGGATAAGGACATGTACAATGTAGTTTTCAAGAAACTCCTTGACATTGGCGACTTCATTGGTGTGAAAGGATATGTGTTCCGCACACAGACTGGTGAGATTTCAGTTCACGCACAAGAAATAACAGTGCTAAGCAAGAGTCTGCGTCCACTTCCGATGGTGAAGATGAAAGACGGCAAGGCTTACGACGCTTTCACAGACCCGGAGCAGCGTTATCGTCAACGCTATGTAGACCTCGTGGTAAATCCGGGAATCAAGGAGATATTCCTCAAGCGCAACAAGATCTTCAACTCAATGCGCCAGTATTTCAACGACCATGGCATCATGGAAGTGGAGACTCCGATTCTTCAGTCCATTCCTGGAGGAGCGGCTGCGCGTCCGTTTATAACACACCACAATGCACTAGACATCCCTCTATATCTGCGTATCGCCAACGAATTATATCTGAAGCGACTCATCGTAGGAGGATTCGACGGTGTTTATGAGTTTGCTAAAGATTTCCGCAACGAAGGAATGGACCGCACTCATAATCCCGAATTCACTTGTATGGAGGTGTACGTAGCTTACAAAGACTACAACTGGATGATGCGCTTTGTGGAGAATATGCTCGAAAAGATTTGCCTTGATGTAAACGGCACCACCGATGTGCAGATTGGCGACAACATTGTTTCGTTTAAGGCTCCATTCCGCCGAGTGACAATGACCGATGCCATAAAAGAGCACACCGGTTTTGACATTACCGGAAAGACGGAAGAAGAACTCCGTGCCTTCTGTAAGCAAGAGAACATTGAGGTTGATCCAAGTTGGGGCAAAGGAAAACTGATTGATGAAATATTCGGCGAAAAGTGTGAAGGCACATATATCCAGCCTACTTTCATTACTGACTATCCAATTGAGATGTCACCGCTGACCAAGAAGCATCGCGACAATCCGGAACTTACAGAACGTTTCGAACTTATGGTCAATGGAAAGGAACTTTGCAACGCTTATTCCGAACTCAATGACCCAATCGATCAGTATGAACGATTCGTTGACCAGATGAACCTTGCCGACAAGGGTGACGATGAAGCTATGATCATCGACCATGATTTTATTCGCGCCCTCGAATACGGTATGCCCCCCACTTCCGGACTTGGAATCGGAATGGACCGTCTCACTATGCTTATGACCGGACAGACTGCAATTCAGGAAGTTCTATTCTTCCCGCAGATGCGTCCTGAAAAGAAGCAAGTGAAGGCGGATGCCGAAGAAGAGAAGGAGGGAGAAAAGTAATCATGGATAGCAAAGACCAAATATCGAAAGTAGCCGTTCTCGGTAGCGGAAGCTGGGCCACAGCGTTGGCTAAGCTTCTGCTCAAGAACTGTGATCGTATAGGATGGTATTTCCGTAGCGAAGATAAGATTGAGGAGTTCAGAAAATATGGACATAATCCCTCTTACCTGACCGATGTCAGTTTCGATACCGATCGCATTGATTTCTCCGCTGATATCAACGAGGTCGCTGCTGGAGCCGATACTCTGGTAGTAGCGATGCCATCCCCTTATTTCCTTCCTGAAATAAGCAAACTAAATATCGATATCAAAGACAAGAACATTGTTTCAGCAGTAAAAGGTATCGTTCCGGACCGCAATATGATAATCACCGACTATTTTGAACAAGTGTATGGAGTGCCACGTGGCAACATGCTTGTAATAGGAGGTCCCTGTCATGCGGAAGAAGTGGCACTAGAACGGCTCAGTTATCTCACTATTGGTTGCTTGGATACCGACAAAGCCCGTCAGTTTGCATCGCGTCTTGCATCAGCCAAGATGAAGACTATCATTTCTGATGATGTTGATGGCATTGAATACGCTGCTGTTCTCAAAAACGTATATGCTATTGCAGCCGGTATGGTCAACGGTATGAAGGCAGGCGACAACTTCATGGCGATGCTCGTCAGCAATGCTACGAGGGAAATGCGGAAATTTGTAGATACAATCGCACCCATGCCGCGAGACATTGACCGCTCAGCTTATCTTGGCGACCTTCTCGTGACTGCTTACAGTAAATTCTCGCGCAACCACAATTTCGGTTCAATGCTTGGCAAAGGCTATAGCGTTAAGGTGGCAAAGATGGAGATGAGCATGGTGGCTGAAGGATATTATGGCACCAAATGTATGTACGACATCAACGAGCGACCGGAACTTCAGGTTGAGATGCCGATTCTTGACATGGTGCATGCAGTGCTCTACGAAGGGGTAAACGTGCGTAGGGCTATGAAAGAACTCTCCGACTCTTTCTCATAGTCAAAACCCCTTAACATCCTAAACTTTCTAAACCCTTAAACAATTAAACCCTTAAACTTTTAAACCCAAAATATAAAAATATGAAAAGCATTAGTTTAGACATTCAGCATGCGGTATATTTCGCTGATAAGCAGTATGTCGCTAACGAACCGGCAGCCGTAGAGGCTATAAAAGACGTAAATACCGGTCGTGCAGCAGGCAGCGACTTCCTTGGTTGGGTCAACCTCCCATCACAAACCGAAGAGTCTCTTCTTGCTAAAATCAATGCAACAGCCGACCGTCTTAAGGAAAAATGTGACTATGTAGTATGCATTGGCATTGGTGGAAGTTATCTCGGTGCAAAGGCTGTGATTAGCGCTCTCAGCAACAACTTTGCTGATTTCATTAACAATCCCGAACCTAAGCATGCAAAAGTGCTATACGCCGGTCAGAATATCGGTGAAGAATACACTGCTGAACTTCAGGATTTCCTTAAAGATAAAAAATTCGGTATAGTGGTAATCTCAAAGTCTGGCACAACTACCGAGCCGGCTATCGCTTTCCGTCTGCTGAAGGCTCAACTTGAAGAGCAGGTAGGCAAGGATGCGGCTAAAGACCTTATCGTTGCTATCACCGATGAGAAGAAGGGTGCACTCCGCACTCTCGCTACTCAAGAAGGATATGAGACATATGTAATTCCTGACAACGTTGGCGGACGTTTCTCTGTTCTTACCCCGGTTGGTCTTCTTCCTATAGCAGTGGCAGGCTTTGATATCACAAAACTCATAGCTGGCGCAGCAGAAATGGAAAAAGATACGAAGGAGCCAGGTGACAATAATATTGCAGAGACTTATGCACGTGTTCGCAACGCCTTGTATCAAAGCGGTAAGAAAATTGAGATTCTTGCTAACTTCAACCCGAAACTCCACTACTTCGCAGAATGGTGGAAACAACTCTATGGAGAGAGTGAAGGTAAGGATGGAAAGGGCATTTTCCCTGCTGCTGTAGACTTCACTACCGATTTGCATTCAATGGGACAGTGGATTCAGGATGGCGAACGCACCATCTTCGAGACCGTAATTTCTGTTAAGGAACCGCTTCTTCACAAGTATATTCCTACAGATGATCAGAACCTTGACGGTCTGAATTTCCTTGGTGGCAAAAGAGTGGATGATGTCAACAAGATGGCAGAACTCGGCACTATGCTTGCTCATGTCGACGGTGGAGTGCCAAACATCAAGATCGAGATCAACAAACTCGATGAATATACTCTCGGTGCTCTGATCTATTTCTTCGAGAAAGCTTGCGGCATCTCAGGATATATGCTTGGTGTGAATCCATTCAACCAGCCCGGTGTAGAAGCATACAAGAAGAATATGTTCGCCCTTCTTGGCAAGCCGGGCTACGAAAAGGAAACTGCCGATATCCAGGCAAGATTGCAGAAGTAACTTAACTTCAGATATAGAAGTTGATAAAGTATATAAAGGAGAGGCGCGTCCTCTCCTTTTTTTTATTGCAAAACTATTACAGATGTTAAATAAAAGTTAATATGGCATTTTATCAGGAATTCTAATGAACATTACCCCTTTCAGCCGTGTTTAATAGACGTAACTCAGACAGAAAGGATGGTTGCAAGACAAAAAGTCAGAAATCATCGGATGAGTTACTGAAAATTTGATTAGATTGATTAGTTTAATTGCTATAAGCGTTCTGAAAAAAAGTTGTTATTGTTGTTTGAATTAAAGGAATTAGGTCGACGTGAGTCGACCTATTTTCTTTTTTTGCATATTAGCGTTTTTTTTATTAATTTTGCGCTTTAGAGCCATCTTGGTCCTCATCCCTTTAAAAATCGTGATGGGCAAATCTACAATTAATTGAAATGAAAAGAATCTCGCTCATAAAAATGTTGGCCCTTGCGGGTGTAAGCGTCACTCTGTTTTTCTCATGTGGAGCAGTTAAAGACAAAACATCCGATACTATATCGCTGCAGTCTGCGGCCAATGAAAATGCCAAGTCGGTTTTTTCGCCCGACAGCGCATATCATTATGTAGAGACTCAGGTCAATTTTGGCCCGCGTGTGCCCGGAACTGACGCCCATAGGCTTTGTGGCGACTGGCTTGCAGGGAAGTTGAAAAGTTTCGGCGCAGACGTTACAGAACAGAAGTCCACCCTCACCACTTTTGATGGAACTCGCATACCCATGCGCAATATATTCGCACGGGTCAACCCTAATGCTGAAAAACGCATCCTTCTTCTTGCTCATTGGGACTGTCGCCCTTGGGCGGATCATGACCGGGACCCGGCAAAACGAAAGAATCCTGTGGATGGCGCCAACGATGGTGCAAGCGGCACTGCTGTTATCCTTGAACTGGCTCGAGTCTTCTCGCAGGAATCAAATGAGGCGGGCATTGACATCCTCTTCTGCGATGCGGAAGATTGGGGAGAGGAAAGCAATGATGACAGTTGGGCCCTCGGCGCAAGGTATTTTGTGGAAAATCCGATATCTGAAGACTATATGCCCTCTGCTGCAATCCTTCTTGATATGGTAGGGGCAAAAGATGCTACTTTCATGCGGGAATATTTTTCCCAACTTTCTAATCCCGCTCTTGCCGATAAGATTTGGGCTATAGCGAATAGTCTTGGTTATGGAGATTTTTTTGTCAACAAAATGGGATCAGCAATCAATGACGATCATGTTGAATTGATAAAAGGAGGTATTCCCGCAATCGATATTATCGACTATCGTGATGGATCTGGATTCTACGAAGGTTGGCACACTTCTTCTGACAATATGGATGCCATATCAAAAGAGACTCTTGGTGCGGTCGGAAATGTACTTGAAAACTATATATTGACCTTCCGCAATTAATAATCCCCATCGAATAACAAATTAACAAATATATAATCAATATGAATTTCGTAGAAGAACTTACCTGGCGCGGCATGATCCATACCATGATGCCCGGCACAGAAGAGCAACTAAATAAGGAGATGACTACTGCTTACCTCGGCATTGACCCGACTGCAGACTCACTTCACATCGGTCATCTTTGCGGCGTTATGATGCTTCGTCACCTCCAGCGTTGCGGGCATAAGCCTATAGCACTTGTTGGCGGTGCAACCGGCATGATTGGTGACCCCTCCGGCAAAAGCGCCGAACGAAATCTTCTCGACGAAGCCACTCTGCGTCATAATCAGGAAGCCATTAAGAAGCAGCTTTCTCGTTTCCTTGATTTTGAAAGTGATGCTCCAAACAAAGCAGAACTTGTCAATAACTACGATTGGATGAAAGATTTCTCTTTCCTCGACTTCGCACGTGAGATCGGAAAGCACATCACCGTCAACTATATGATGGCAAAAGAGTCTGTGCAAAAGCGTCTCAATGGCGAAGCTCGCGACGGCCTCAGTTTCACAGAATTCACCTATCAACTTCTTCAGGGCTTTGACTTCCTCCATCTCTACGAGACAAAGGGATGCAAACTTCAACTTGGTGGTTCAGACCAATGGGGAAATATCACCACCGGAGGTGAACTGATTCGCAGAAAACTTGGTGGCGAAGTGTTTGCGCTAACTTGCCCGCTAATCACAAAGGCTGATGGAGGAAAGTTCGGAAAAACTGAGAGCGGCAATGTATGGCTTGATGCAAGATACACTTCACCATATAAGTTCTATCAGTTCTGGCTAAATGTTGGCGATGCAGAGGCTGAGAAATATCTCAAGATCTTCACTTTCCTTTCAAAAGAGGAAATAGAAAATCTTGCCGCTGAGCACGCTAAAGATCCCGGTATGCGTCCCCTTCAGAAGAAACTCGCTGAGGAAGTTACGGTGATGGTGCATGGTCGTGATGCATATGATGCTGCTGTATCTGCAAGCAAGATTCTGTTTAGCAACAGCGCGGTGGATGAACTCCATAAACTTGACGAACAGACTCTTCTTGACATTTTCGAGGGGGTGCCCAGATTCGAAGTGGATCGCGCTGACATCGAAACCGGAATACCTGCATTGGAATTTCTTGCTGAAAAGACTTCCGTATTCCCCTCAAAGGGTGAGGCTCGCAAGATGATACAAGGCAATGGGGTGAGCATCAACAAAGAGAAACTGACCGACCCCGCGGCGATTATAGGCAAAGAGCATTTGCTCGGAGGCAAATACATACTTGCTCAAAGAGGCAAAAAGAACTATTACCTTATCACAGTCAAAGACTGATGCCTGAATTTGATATACACAATAGCCAGACAACTCCGTCCGGAAGCGATCGCGACATAGAAAAAGCCCTCCGACCGCTAAGTTTTGATGACTTTAGCGGTCAGGAGAAGGTAGTCGCAAACCTTCGCGTATTCGTGCAGGCTGCTCGAATGCGTGGAGAGGCTCTCGACCACACGTTGCTCCATGGTCCTCCGGGACTCGGAAAAACTACCCTGAGCAATATCGTTGCCAATGAACTGAATGTCGGTTTCAAGGTGACGAGTGGACCTGTGCTTGACAAACCTGGTGATCTTGCCGGCATTCTCATGAGTCTGGAGCCACACGATGTGCTTTTCATCGATGAAATCCATCGTCTGCATCCTATAGTGGAAGAATATCTTTATTCCGCAATGGAAGACTATCGCATTGATATTCTCCTGGACAAAGGGCCGGGAGCAAAGTCTGTGCAACTTACCATATCTCCTTTCACACTCATTGGGGCAACTACACGCAGTGGACTTCTGACAGCTCCGCTTAGAGCAAGATTTGGCATTAATTGCCATCTTGAATATTACGACCATGAAGTGCTGATGGGAATCGTGAAGCGTTCTGCTCGTCTTCTTAAGACTTCAATCATGGATGATGCAGCCCAGGAGATTGCACTTCGTAGCCGAGGCACTCCGCGTATTGCTAATGCATTGCTCAGGCGTGTACGTGATTTCGCTATGGTAAAGGGCAACGGAACGGTCGACCTTTCTACAGCACAGATCGCTCTTGAAGCTCTCAACATTGACAAATATGGTCTGGATGAAATCGACAACCGAATACTGACTACAATAATCGACAAATTCGGAGGAGGACCGGTAGGCCTGACCACTATTGCTACAGCCTTAGGCGAAGATAGTGGTACAATTGAGGAAGTATATGAGCCTTTTCTTATCAAGGAAGGTTTCCTTAAGCGCACCCCAAGAGGGCGTGAAGTGACTGAACTTGCTTATCGCCATCTCGGTCGCTATCCTAGGGCAACCGAAGCCTCCCTCTTCGATTGATTCATAATCCATAAGTGAGTGATAATTATGCATTATGAATTATGCATTATGTATTAAGTAAAGTATGGCTGGAATAAAATCACTTGTAAAAGACACCGCCGTATACGGCCTTAGCAGTATTATTGGCAGATTTCTCAATTGGGGACTCGTGCCGTTATATACAAATCTATTCTCAAGAGCTGACTATGGCATCGTGAGTTATCTCTACGCTATAGTTGCGGTAGTGATAGTGGTTCTGAATTATGGCATGGAGACCGGGTTCTTCCGTTATGCCAGCAAGGAGGATGACTATGAGAAGGTCTACAGCACCGCAATGGTGTCGCTTGCCACTACATCATTGCTTTTTATAGTTTTGATGAGCATTTTCCTTCAGCCTTTGTCTTCAGCCCTTACTCTTCCTCATCATCCGGACTTTGTATGGATGATGGGGTTCACTGTGGCAGTAGACGCATTCACCAATCTTCCATTTGCCTATTTAAGGTTTCGACGTAAGGCGTGGACTTTTGCCGGGATTAAGTTCGTCAATATTGGACTGAACATTGGGCTAAATCTATTCTTTCTGCTCGCATGCCCGAAGATCAATCAATTAGCCCCTCAGCTTATTTCATGGTTCTATGCTCCTTTAGGTGGTGCTTCATTCGGAGTTGGATGGATATTCCTTGCTAATGTGATAAGCACCCTAGCGGTGTTGCTTTGCTTAGTGCCTCATATGAAATTAAAGCGGATAGTATGTGATTATGGACTTCTTAAGAAGATGCTCAACTATTCATGGCCTCTTCTTGTGCTTGGAGTTGCCGGCAATCTCAGCCAGGGCATGGGTCAGATTATCATACCGTATCTTTTCCCCGATAATCCTGAAGGTGCAAGGGCTATGGTGGGTCTATATGGCGCCAACATAAAGATTGCTGTTGTGATGATGATGTTCACCCAGGCATTCCGCTATGCCTACGAACCATTCATTTTCTCCAAGGCTGCGCGGCAAGGTGAAGATAAAAAGCAGGCATATTGCGATGCAATGAAATATTTTGTGATTTTCGGACTTGCGATCTTCCTGGGTGTTATGTATTTCCTCCCGATTCTCAAGCATTTTATATCTTCTGCATATTGGGCAGGACTTAGCGTGGTGCCGATCATGATGATTGCCGATCTTTGCTTTGGGATATATTTCAACTTGTCACTTTGGTACAAGTTGACAGATCGTACAAAATGGGGCATGTATCTTTCCCTTCTCGGTTTTGTGCTAATGTTGGCTGGCAACTTGATATTCGTGCCTGCAATCGGGATGCCAAACGGCTATATCGGTTCGGCATGGGCTGCTTTAATATCATATGCAGGAATCATGATTGTCAGTTATCTGCTTGGTAGAAAATACTATCCTATACCCTACGAAGTGAAGCGTATAGGTTGCTATACTCTGCTTGCAGCTTTGCTTTGGGGCATTGGAATTCTGTGCAACTTCGAATATGCCATGTGGGGTACTTATATTGTGAGGACACTGCTTCTGTGCCTATACGTGTTGATTGTGGTATATTACGAGAATGTGCCTTTGCTATCAACAAAACTTCACAAAATACTTCATCATATCGATAGAACAACAAGCAAGTCATAAATATTCCTAAGAATAATTTTGCTGCGCGCAAATATTTTATTAACTTTGCACAATAAATATTAAACATGCACGGCGTATGGCTTCAGATAAGTATGACTTGAGCACTGTCAAAGGACGCCTTCTTACATATTTAAAGGAAAAGCGTATTCCACAGACAGAATTTTGCAAACGTTTGGGAGTCGCTCCGACTTACATAGGCGTAATTCGCAAATCAATTCCTGCGGAAAAGATAAATCGTATTGCAACGTTATATCCTGATCTAAACCGTGATTGGTTATTATATGGGGAAGGGGAAATGTGTATCAAGCAAACAGCGGATCCTCGTAAGTTCCTTCAAGAAGCAGGATATCTTGTGCCTCTTCTTCCTGTAACTGCTTTTGCAGGAAATATCACAGCATGGTCGCAATCGGTAAATGCCAACGAATGCGAGAAAGTAATTAGCCCGGTGCAGGGTGTTGATTTTGCCATCAGAATTTCAGGCGACAGTATGGAGCCTGACTTTCATGACGGATCTATCATTCTGATAAAAAAAATTGACGATAAAGCATTCATCCCCTGGGGACATCCGATGATTGTAGATTCTTCTAATGGAGTGTTCTTTAAAGATGTCTTTCCATCAGAGCGTGGAAAAACATATATTGAGGCTCAAAGTCACAATCCGAAATACCCTCCGCTTGAAATTCCACTTGATTGTGTATATGGGCTTTATCGTGTAGTGACTACACTTAATACATATTCATCTTATTGACAAAAATAATAACAAAATATACAATGGCAGATTATAACCACAACGACATTGAATCGCGCTGGCAGCAGTATTGGCGCGACAACGGAGTATTCAAGACTGAAATAAAAAAAGACAGACCAAAATATTATGTGCTTGACATGTTCCCATATCCGTCAGGCGCCGGTCTGCATGTTGGACACCCTCTCGGCTATATTGCAAGTGACATCTATTCTCGATATAAGAGACAGCAAGGATTCAATGTGCTTCACCCAATGGGCTACGATGCTTATGGCCTTCCGGCAGAGCAATATGCCATTCAGACAGGACAGCATCCTGAAAAGACTACAAACGCCAATATCGAACGTTATCGTTCCCAACTTGATAAAATAGGCTTCTCTTTCGATTGGAGCCGTGAAGTGCGCACTTGCGATCCGAAATACTATAAATGGACGCAATGGGCATTCATGCAGATGTTCAATCATTATTATGACACAAAACTGGGAAAAGCACGTCCTATATCAGAACTTATTGCCCATCTGGAGAAGCATGGCACAGAAGGACTGAATGCTGCGGAGACAAAAGAAATCACATTGACAGCCGACCAATGGAACGCAATGACCGAAAAGGAACAGCGCGAAACTCTGATGAACTGGCGTATAGCGTTCCAAGGTGAGACAATGGTAAACTGGTGCCCCGAACTTGGCACAGTGCTTGCCAACGATGAAGTGTCGGAAGGTCTTAGTGTTCGTGGTGGATTCCCCGTGGAGCAAAAACTTATGCGCCAATGGTGCCTTCGTGTGTCGGCGTATGCCCCGAGGCTTCTTGATGACCTCAACGACCTTGCTTGGAGTGATTCTCTTAAAGAGACACAGCGCAACTGGATAGGAAGGAGTGAAGGTGCAGAAATGAAATTCCCTGTAAAGGACTCAGATCTTGAACTTGAAATTTTCACAACGCGTGCCGACACCGTCTTCGGTGTCACATTCATGGTGCTCGCTCCTGAATCTGAATATGTAAGGCTCCTTACCACTCCGGCTCAAAAGGATGCTGTGGAAGCATATCTCAACGAAGTTAAGCATAAAACTGAACGCGAACGTCAGATAGATAAGAAAGTGACAGGTGTATTCACCGGTGCTTATGCCATTAATCCTTTAAGTGGGAAAGAAATCCCAATCTGGGTCAGTGATTATGTCCTTGCCGGCTACGGAACCGGAGCCATTATGGCTGTGCCTGCTCACGATTCACGCGACTATTCTTTTGCCAAGAAATTCAATCTCCCAATCATCCCTCTTATAGAAGGAGCCGACGTGTCGGAAGAAAGTTTTGATGCTAAAGAAGGAATAGTATGTAATTCATGTGGTCCTGACCTTGACCTCAATGGATTGACAGTGAAGGAAGCGATCGCTAAGACAAAGAAACACATTTCTGAAAAAGGAATCGGTAGAGTTAAAGTTAACTATCGCCTGCGTGATGCAATATTCTCTCGCCAACGCTATTGGGGCGAGCCATTTCCTGTCTACTACAAAGATGGCATAGCATATCTGATGGATGAATCTGCTCTTCCATTGCTTCTTCCCGAAGTGAGCAGTTATCTTCCGACTGCAGACGGAGAGCCTCCATTAGGACGAGCAGAAAACTGGAAGACACCGGAGGGGTACCCAATCGAACTTTGCACTATGCCGGGATTTGCCGGAAGTTCAGCCTACTATCTTCGCTACATGGACCCTCATAACGAAGAAGCCCTTGTAAGCAAAGAAGCCGATGAGTATTGGCGTGATGTAGACCTTTATGTGGGAGGTGCTGAGCATGCGACAGGCCACCTTATCTATAGCAGATTCTGGAATAAATTCCTGTATGATCTTGGTCTCGTGGTTAGTCCGGAGCCATTTAAGAAACTTGTCAATCAGGGTATGATCCAAGGACGCACCAACTTCGTCTACAGAATCAAGGGTACAAATACCTTTGTAAGTAAGGGACTTATTGACAAATATGACACTATGCCAATACGTGTGGACGTGAATATTGTCAGCAACGATATTCTTGATCAAGATGCGTTCAAAGCATGGCGTCCGGATTTTGCAGACGCAGAATTCATTTTAGAGGATGGCAAATACGTGTGTGGCTATGCTGTAGAGAAGATGTCAAAGTCAATGTTCAATGTGGTGAATCCGGATGACATCGTCGAGAAATACGGAGCAGACACTTTGAGACTTTACGAAATGTTCCTCGGACCGGTAGAGCAGTCTAAACCATGGGATACAAATGGTATTGATGGTGTCAATCGTTTCTTGCGCAAACTTTGGAATATATTCTCCAAACGCACTGATGCTGAGCGTAGTGCTCAAGAGAAAAAGATCATGCATACTCTCATCAAGAAAGTAAGCCAAGACATTGAGAATTTCTCATTCAATACATCTGTGGCTGCTTTCATGATTGCAGTCAATGAACTCAGCAAACTTCCTTCGGTAAGCGTAGAGTCGATGGATGAGTTTGCTCGACTGATTGCTCCATTTGCTCCACATATCGCAGAAGAGTTCTGGCATGAACTTGGTCACGATGGAAGTGTTTCCGACAGCGAATGGCCTAAGTGGGAAGAAGAGGCATTGAAAGAGGATACCGTGAAATATCCGGTTCAATTCAATGGAAAGATGCGTTTCAACATAGAGGTGCCCGCCGGCAGCGACAAGGCTGCTGTAGAAACTGCTGTCCTTGCAGATCCTGCAGCAGAAAAGTGGCTCGAGGGCAAGACACCGAAGAAAGTGATCGTCGTTCCCGGCCGTATCGTCAATATCGTACTCTAAATTTGCTTAAAAATCTTAAAAAAAGGAGGTGTTCCGCTCGTTCGGAACGCCCCTTATGTCTTATTAGGTAATAAAGAGAGTGGAATTCCGTTAATTTAATAATAACACACGCTTTATAGACAGATATGACAGAAAAACGAAAACTTGTGATGGCCACCAATAACGCAGGGAAACTGCGTGAAGCGAGGGCTATTGCGGGTGATAAACTCGAGATTTTAAGCCTTGACGACATAGGTTTTCATCAAGATATTCCCGAAACTGCCGACACACTTGAAGGGAATGCTCTCATAAAAGTGAGAGCTGTTAAGGATGCAAGTGGACTTGACTGCTTTGCAGATGACACTGGATTGATGGTAGATGCGCTAAATGGTGCGCCTGGAGTTCACACTGCCAGGTATGCAGGAGAATCATGCAATTCAGATGACAACATTGACCTTATGCTGAAAAATTTGGAAGGTGTTGAGAATCGTCATGCAAGATTTTGCACTTGCGTGGCACTCTCCATCAATGGAGAAGAACATCTTTTTGAGGGAAAGGTAGAAGGCAGCATAGCACAAGAAAGAAGTGGAAATCGAGGATTTGGCTACGATCCCATATTTATACCGGACGAAACCGGGGTTTGCTTTGCAGAAATGTCTGATGAAGATAAAAATGCTATTTCCCATCGTGGACGTGCTATTTCATCTATGATTAAATGGCTCTCAACACTATGCCTGTGTATCTTTGCGATAATACGGGCGGATGCTGCTGTGTCCAGCGATTGGAGGCTTTTCAATACATTCGATGACAAAATAGAGCATATTTTCGATACTCCGGATAAAACATATTTTTTGGTACATGCTCAACTGTTTAAAGAATGGTATGTCGGAAATGTGGATTTTGCCGATAACAACGAAAAACTTATGTTCCTTTTTTGTCTTGACAAAGAATCAGATGAAATTCGCCAACTTAATGCTCAAAATTCTTTAAGCCGCAGCATAATTAAGATTGCAAATTATAATGTGTATAGGAACTATTTGCTGATTGTCTATGATGATCATACTATAGATTTGCTTCATGATGATGGCTCAGTATATACCATAAATGGTCTTAATGGCTATAATTCGACGGGCTCTAAAGATGTGCGCTCCATTTCTTTTGATCCTGAGCGAAATTTAGTCTATCTGGCTACAGACTTTGGATATTTGATCATAGACGACAAGAAAAATGAAGTAGTATCCAGCGGCATCTATAATGAGCCGATTGATAAAATCATTAGGGTTGCTGATTATCTGATGATAAATAGAGATGGAAAGTTGTATTTCGATGATGTAGACTCAAAACATATTTCAATTTTAGATTTCAAGGAGGCTAATTGGATGGGGGATAAAAACACCGACATGCTTCTGTCTCTTTCTCCTGATAAATGTATCATTTCTACAATCGATGACGCTACTCCTTCATATTTCATTGCAAAATTTGAGTCAGGCAAAGAATCACCGATAATTGAGCCAATAATGAGACTGGATAATTCATACATCTCTGAAAATAAAGATGGTATTCTTATTGCAAAATATGGCTCGCTTTTTCAACTTGACAGGAACACAAATAGAATAAGTGGAATCGTAAGACGCGAAGAAGACAGCAATAAGATCTGTGGAAGTTGGGATTTCAAAAACTTTTTTTACTATAATCCACGCGAAGGCATATATTCTTTACGATATGAAAAAGACGATAGGTGGACACTGACTCGTCAAAATATACGTCCGAATTCTCCAGCCGTTTTCAGGTCCAATAATCTTAAGTATTCTCCACGTCATGGAATGCTTGTCAATACTCACGGATTGGACCAGAACTTTACTTCTGAATATGTAACAAATCCAATCTTGTTGTCTGTCCTGAAAGATAATACATGGTCAATGCACGGAATCCCTTATTTTGATCCGACCATTACAAATATTTTGACAAATCCATGTGGAATGGCTCAAGATCCGGACAATCCGGATATCATATATGTTGGATCCACTTTGAATGGAATGCTTAGATATAATATCAAGGATATGTCGTCGTTTTTACATATGACCAAAAGTGATGACTCTCCGAAAATTCCCGGACATGTGTCTGTCCAGAATCCCTATTCATCTTGGAGTACGTCTTTTATGGTAACCAATCCTGTATTTGACAGCAAAGGTAACTTATTGGTTGGTCATGTCAATTCAGAAATAGCGGAAGCTTATTTCCCTGAATTGTGGATATGGACTCCAGAAAATCGGCGTGCCAGTGTTTCTCAGGAGACATTTCAACCTTTTGTCAGACTTAAAATAGATAATCTCCCTATGCCATCTTCTGTCAATTCTGTATTGCCTTTATCTTACCAAGGAAACCAGAACATGGTAGTGTTCATGACAGTTAAAAACTACGATAAACCATTGGTCATTTATGACCACAATGGAACAGTTGAAACTGCATCCGATGATCGACAAGC
>CAMWQF010000024.1 GCA_947176285.1 uncultured Porphyromonadaceae bacterium | reverse complement strand
TCATCTTCTCCTTCTTGGCTTCCTTCGGCTTTTCCACGTGGTATCCCCCTAAAGGATCTTCGTCGTCGGCCTCTCTCTTATGAGGCTTGAGGAAGAGGGCGCAGAGGGCGGGGGAGAGGGTAAGGGCGTTTACGGCTGAAAGACCGATTGCCATAGCCATCGTCAGACCAAACTGACGATAGAAGATACCTGATGTTCCGCCAAGGAAAGACACCGGAATAAACACGAGCATCATCACAAGGGTGATGGAGACAAGTGCCGAGCCAATCTCACTCATTGCGTCGATGGAGGCCTTACGTGCCGACTTATAGCCCTGGTCGAGCTTCGCATGCACAGCCTCCACCACGACTATCGCATCATCGACCACAATCGCAATCGCAAGCACGAGTGCAGAAAGAGTCAGAAGGTTGATTGTGAAGCCGAAAATGTAAAGCAAGAAGAAGGTTCCAATAAGTGCCACCGGAATTGCAATCATTGGGATTAGCGTGGACCGGAAGTCTTGCAGGAAGATGAATACCACAATGAACACGAGGATAAAAGCCTCGATAAGTGTCTTAACTACCTCATGTATTGAAGCAAAAAGGAAGTCATTGACACTCATTGTGGTCTCGATCACGAGTCCCTTTGGAAGATCCTTACGCCACTTGTCTTGAAGTTTTTCGATATTCTTGATTACTTCAGTAGCGTTTGATCCTGCCGACTGGAATATGATGGCTGCAGAACCTAAGTGGCCGTTGTCGCGGTTAGCAAAGCCGTAGCTCAACTTGCCAAGCTCTACTTCTGCCACATCACCGAGGCGAAGAATCTCTCCGTCTTTGGTGGCTCGTATCACGATATTGTCAAATTCAGCTTCATCTTGAAGGCGACCTTTGTAGCGCATTGTATACTGGAAAGTCTGGTTGCCTTGATCGCCGAAACTTCCCGGTGCTGCCTCGATATTCTGCTCTGCAAGGGCTGCCGTAATGTCAGCCGGCATGAGTCCGTATTGTGCCATGACGTCTGGTTTCAGCCATATGCGCATAGAATAATCTGCTCCAAATGCCATTGCCTCGCCTACGCCCGGCACACGTTTGATTTCCGGTATGATATTGATCGACATATAGTTGTCGATAAACTGGCTGGTGTAAGTGTCGGTCTCATCAAAGAGTGCCATTACCATAAGCATTGAACTCTGACGCTTTTGGGTGATGACACCTACTTGGTTTACTTCTGCCGGAAGGAATGCGGCTGCCTTTGCTACGCGGTTCTGAACATCGACTGCTGCCATATCCGGATCCATACCTTGTTTGAAGTATACCTGGATAGTTGCCGATCCATTGTTGGATGCTGATGACACCATGTAGTCCATGTTTTCTGCACCGTTGATCTGTTCTTCAAGAGGTGCGATCACCGAGTTTAACACCGCCTGGGCGGATGCTCCTGTATAGGATGTGCTCACCGAAATGGTCGGTGGAGCGATATCCGGATATTGCTCGATAGCAAGGCTTGTCAGGCCAAGAATACCGAAGATGACGATGAATATGGAGATCACCGTCGAAAGCACCGGTTTGTTTATAAATCTGTCAAGTTTCATTTCTAATTATGGTTAAGTCGTCAGATTAGTTCTTAGGAGTTATGACCATCCCGTCTTTCACTGTGGAGCCAACTCCCTCTATCACGATTACGTCGCCAGGCTTGAGACCCTTTGTTACAATATAGTTGGTGCCGTCATTCTTGGAGTCTATGATGATAGGAGTTTGGTGAACCTTTGAGCTGTCGCCAACTACATAGACAAACTTCATATCCTGAATTTCGAAAGTTGCTTTCTGAGGAATGGTTATGACGCCTCGGTTGATCTGAGGGAGGAGGACTTGCCCTGTGTTGCCGCTTCTGAGCATTCCGTCCGGATTGGGGAACGCCGCTTTTACTGTGGCGCTTCCTGTAGAAGGATCAAGAACTCCGGATATTGATACAATGCGGCCCGGCTGGCTGTAGATTTCACCATTGGCAAGTTTTAGTTCCACGCCCGGGAGTGAATCGAGAACCTGTGTCATGCTCTTGCGTCCATTGTCTGTAAGAGTAAGAATCTCCTTTTCTGTCATGGAGAAGTATGCCTCCATTTGCCCGTTGTCTGAAAGAATTGTGAGCAATGTTGATGGAGATACCAATGCGCCCTCTTTATTGTCGATAGTGCCTACCACACCGGCAACCGGTGCCTTAACAAGAGTATATGAAAGATTTTTCTGTGCTGAAGTGAGGTTTGCTTGTGCTTGTCCGAGTTGTGCTTTTGCTGCATTCAGCTGGTCTACACTTGTCTGATATGCCGGCGCGGATATTATGTTTTTGTCAAGAAGAATCTTGTTGTTGTCAGCATTAGTCTGAGCAGTATTGACACTTGCTTGAGCCACGGCAACTGCTGCTTTGGCTGCGTCTACGGCCGCTTGGAGTTGCACTTGATCGATTGTAAATAGAAGTTGTCCTGCTGCCACTTTCTGTCCTTCCTGTACATGAACTTTTGTAAGGAATCCTGAGATTTGCGGACGGATCTCTACATCGTTCTTGCCGTGAAGGGTAGCCGGATAGTTTGTGTTTAGGTCAGCATCTGACTCTGTCACTTGAAGAGTGGCGATTGTAGGAGCCGGTTGTTGTTGCTGATCATTGCTTTTGCCCTTGCATGAGGAAAGGGCAAGTCCGCCACCTGTAATCAGGAGAGCGCAGACTGCGAAGTTAGTTAGATTTTGTCTCATTTTTTTTATATCTGATGTGTTTTCTTAGATGGAATCTTGATTGCTTTGGTAAGAAATACCTATTGTTAAAAACAATTATTTTTAATTTTTAGTATAAAAAATTAAGTTAAAAAAGGAAAAAACGACCAATAAAAAGGGCGTCAGAGTTATTCTGACGCCCCATTTCTCAAATATCTTGGTAATTATTTTACAAATTTGATAGAACTTACGTTTCCATTAGCATCCTTGGCTGTTGCTACATATACTCCGGCATTAAGACTGCTTAATGCAACTTCATCATTGCCGGAAAGCACTACGCATCCACTGAGATTGTAGATGTCGATAGAGTGTCCTTTAGCGATGATTCTGCCAGACATGATCGACAGCACATTTGGTGTTGTTGTAATGGACTCAACTCCGCTTTCCACATTCTCAAAGTATAGGCACGGATCATAAGAGGGCTCATTGTTAAGTTTCCAAGGAGAAGTGGCAGAAGTGCCAAATTCAAAGCCAAGGGTCTTGGCAAGCATATCAGTAGTCACTTCCTCTTTGTTGATTGTTGTGCCTTCAATACTCTTTTCTGCAAAGTCATTATCAACTACAGGGATGCCTGAGACCACGTAATTGTTGAGAACGCCTTCTTCATATTTGACCTTGTCCTTGTAGATAGGATTGCCGTTAGAATCAACGTCATCGTACTCAGGCTCAGCGTTGAAACTTGAACGTCCTACTACGCGGTGAACTGTAGCAAGTTGATGAGGATATTTCTCAGTCACATCAAGCTGTGGATATATAAAGGAAGAAATCCCTATGAGGTTGTTGACTACCGGCACATCGGCATTTCCTTCCCAATCTCCTTCGAGTTCTCCGGCAATGCCGCCCAGGGCAATGGCATTTGTCCATTTAGAAGCCTTTGTGGCTTCGATTGTGCCTTCAACATAGTTGCTTTTCACTTTAGAACGATCAAGGAATCCGACGATACCTCCAATTGTATTTTCAGCCTTAAGGTTGGCATCTACGTGGCATTGAGATATCACTTCATCACCTGTGACGGTGGTAGCAACTATACCTCCGACAGTGCTTCTCGCTGTCAAATTTCCCGAGAAAGCACAACCGGTCACTGTTGAGCCTGTCCTCATGTCGCCTACAATGCCACCTGCGGAATTGCTTGATGGAATGTCGATATCCGCATCTGCTACTTCACATCCTGTGAAATTGGTGAATGTGTAGCATTTGGCACAGATGCTTCCGAAGAGTCCTGTAAATTGATCTCCCTTCACATCCAAACCTCGCATATGGATATTGTCGAAATTTGTTCGTGATGCTTCAGATGCCAATAAGGCGGCATCCCAATCTCCTTCGAGAAGCATCGAAGGGTTAAGGAAGTTGATATTCTTTACTGTGGCGCCGTTGCAGTAGCGAAATAGACCCACTTTTTCGTTCGACGACAAGAAAAGATTGTTCACCTCATGGTTGTTTCCATCCAAGACACCGGAAAATTCTTTGATAGGGGAGAACGATACTCCTGCGCAATCAATGTCGGAAACGATCTTGAAAGACGCGTTCGGATTATTCTTTATTTGCTGCAGATCGCCTGCAGTGGCAATAAGATATGGGTCGTTGTCTGAACCGGAGCCTCCGGCAAATCTGGAGAATGGGAGCTCATAGGCATCAGTGATAAACTTATTGTTTTTTTGATAAGCTATCACGAGTTCGGGATTCTCTCCTTCCATAAGAAATACAGTCCTTATTTCTCCTTTTTCTTCATCTTGAGTAAAAGAGTGTATAATACCCTTTTCTGTAGTCGCTATCAAAAGTTCCTCCTGCAATGCGTCTGAATTATTAACTCTGCGCTTCACAAGAAGCATATATTCAAGATCTTTGTCTGTGTTGAACACATAAGGGGAAAGAGCATATGAGGAAATGTAGATCTGAGCAAGTTCAATGTTTTTGCCTGTAGGAATCTTGTCAAGTCTGATCAATTCTCCATTATTATCGATCCAGCATACCGGAGCATAGAGGCTGTTGTCGTCAATGGGAATGCCGCTCGAAAGTGCGCTTGCATATGCATATCCGTTGGCTGTGGCTACACGATCTATTGATGTGGAAAGACCGTAACCTCGATACATTTGGTCTACTTTAGTGACACTTTTGCATGAATAGATATCGACGAAATCGAAACTCATTTCGTCTCCGGTTCGCACAAACATCACTTGCGGTTCGTAGCCAGGAAGGTCTGTCATTTTTACATAAGCGAATGTGTTTTCAGCAATTGTGTGGATCTTATTGCCATCGGTGTCATACACGTAGTAATGTGAATTGTAATGATCGTCATCGTTGAAGAGATAATCGTCTACTGTCACAATGACAGCAGGGCTGCCGTCAGCCGTGTAATGACCTTCATAATCAACATCCTTGTCCCACATCAGATTGCCTATGCCATAGTAAGAGCAATATACATTAGGATCCTCAGTGTTTTGCACCACCGGAATCTTAATGTTATTGATGAGTTCCATTTCGCTTGGATAATTGTCGTTCATCTTGTATACTTCCACGATAAGGTTGTTGTCGTCGGTGAGTGCTTCGTTGCCACCCATTCCGGATGGATCAACGAAGAATGATTTCTCATAGTGCGCGTATACGAGAGCCAACTTTCCATCGATTTTCTTGCATAGCATCATAGGGGAAGACATCTGGTCGCCCGGGAGATCGAGCATACGGATCTCTTTCTCGAACACCATCTTGGGTCCTGAACTGTATGATGCCTTAGTGTAAGTGGTGAGTATTTGTCTGTAGCCGGCAAGAAAATCTATATAGTCAGGATAATCTTTATTGCTATCCGGAGTTTTCTCTGTAAGGAAAGTGATGTAATAATCTTCTGTCCATTTGTCATTGGCACAGTCAATTGCATCAACAGGATATCCCGGAATGACGTCGATTACTGAAGAATACTCTCCATCTGCCAGATTCTCGAGCGCGTATATATTTGTACGTACATTGGTGACAAATTCCGGAGTATTCATCGCCAGAGACACCATCACTTCATATTTGTCGTCACTCTTGAAAAATTTCTTAGTCACTGTCACGTCGAGCATCACTGCAGCGCAGCGAGTCTCGCCTTCACCGAGCTCAACCTTGTCGCGAACTTTCCCTATTAAATTGAATTTATTGTCATAAATTGTATAAGTGAAGCCCTTGATCAGTTTCTCGGTGGTGTATCCCCCTTCAAGAGTTATCTCTTCTATGTCATAGTCGCAGGTAGAGTACCATTGTGTTCCGTCGGGTCCGAAAAGATATTGGAATTCATCGCTTGCATGAGTTGTGAAATGCGGAGCGATGCGTTGCTGCTTTTGTCCGTCTGATTTAATGTCAGCCCAACGTTGAGTCGGGTAAGCCTTTCTCATCCTGCTAAGAAGATCGCTATCGTGCCCTTTGAATGTTGGGAAAGAAGCAACATTGCCTGCAGAAGCCATGAATGTGACTCCTATAAGCATTGTCGAAAGTAATTTGTTCATTTCTCGTTAGTTATGTTTTGGTTGTTTATTTTTATCTTTTGTTTAGATATATAGGCGCTTTAAGAATACAAAATTACACAAAATATTTTAGAAATTAAATCTTATGCCTAAAAATGTGAGTTAATTATTGTTAAGGTGTTATAATTGGCTTATTCCTGATTTTCTAATATATGGTAAAAAAGCGCATCCGAAGATGCGCTTTTTAGATCGTTAATCCTTGTTGAATGGTGGAGGAGTGCCGGGATCTGAATCATCTGAAGAAGAGGAGTCCTTCGCTTCGATTGCTTTTCTGTTGCTTTCCTCTTTTTTGTTGATTTCTATTATCTCATCCGTACGGCTCTTCCATTGGCGTGGTCCGAGGATAGCCTTTACATCCTCGTTGTAGATCACTTCTTTCTTTACAAGAAGGTCGCGTATCTGATTGTGTTGCGATGCATATTCTCTTAAGATTGACTTGGCACGCTCGTATTGCTCATTTATGATGCGTATCACTTCGTCATCTATAAGTTTTGCCGTCTCCTCAGAATATGGTTTGGTGAATCCATAGTCCTGACCGGTGGAGTCATTATAGTTGATGTTGGGGAGTTTTTCACTCATGCCATACATCATCACCATAGCCCTGGCGAGTTTTGTTGTCTTTTCAAGGTCGTCGGAAGCACCGGTTCCGATCTTTCCGAGGAATACTTCTTCAGCGGCACGACCCGCGAGCATTCCACACATTGTGTCGAGTAGCGCCTGGGTTGGAATTATCTGGCGTGCTTCCGGAGCATACCATGCGGCACCGAGTGCTCGTCCTCGTGGCACAATAGTTACCTTTACAAGCGGATTACCATATTCAGTCATCCAACTTATGGTTGCATGGCCTGCTTCATGAGTCGCTATTGAGAATTTCTCATCATCAGTGATGACTCGGCTTCTCTTTTCCAAACCACCAACTATACGGTCGATAGCAGCCATAAAGTCGTCCCAATCAACCGCTTGCTTATTATTGCGAGCTGCTATCAAGGCGGCTTCATTGCATACATTGGCAATGTCAGCACCGGAGAAACCCTGAGTCTGACGTGCCAATTGCTCAACGTCAAGATGAGAATTGGTCTTTATGCGGCGCAAATGCACGTTGAAAATCTCAACGCGATCGGAGAGTTCGGGAAGGTCGACATATATTTGTCGGTCGAAACGTCCGGGACGCAGCAATGCCTTGTCAAGCATGTCGGCGCGGTTTGTGGCTGCAAGAACAATGACGCCATTGTTTGAACCGAAACCGTCCATTTCAGTAAGCATTTGGTTGAGCGTGTTTTCACGTTCATCATTGCTTCCCATGTTGGGATTCTTGCCACGAGCACGCCCCACGGCATCTATTTCGTCAATGAATACGATGCAAGGAGCCTTATCCTTGGCTTGCTTGAAGAGGTCGCGGACTCGGGCTGCACCTACACCGACAAACATCTCTACGAAGTCGGAACCGGATAGAGAAAGGAATGGAACTCCTGCCTCTCCGGCAACTGCCTTTGCAAGCAATGTCTTGCCTGTTCCCGGAGGACCGACAAGTAGGGCTCCCTTAGGAATCTTGGCTCCTAATTCTGTATATCTTTGAGGATTTTTGAGGAATTCTACGATTTCCTCTATTTCGACTTTTGCTTCTGCAAGTCCGGCTACATCTTTGAAGGTGACATCCGTACTATTGTCTTTATCGAAGATGCGTGCTTTGGATTTTCCTACGTTGAAGATGCCTCCGCCACCGCCTCCGGGGCCACCGCTCATCCGTCTTGACAAATAAATGATGAAGATGAACATTAGGAGAATGGGTCCGAAATACCAGAAGAGCTTCATCAGGTCGCTCCCCTTTTCATAGTTTACCGACATCTCCGGTTTACCCTCAGCAACGAGTTGCTCGTTCCATGAATCTATTTTGTCCTGGATTTTGTTGGTGCTTGGGATAGTGGTCTTGATTTTTTTCTCTGTTTCCACTCCTCGAATATCATCTTGCAAGTTTTGCTTTTTTGCTCCCTCTTTTGTGAGCACACCGATAGCAACGCCGGATTCAGGCATAACTTCTATTTTAGATATCTCACCGTTTTTCGCAGCAGCTTCAAATTCCGTCCAGTCTACACTCTTGGTCTGGCTGCTGTCTTGAAAATAATAGAGGCCGAATAGGCATGCTATAATCAGAATGTACATCCAGTACATTCCGAACACCGGGCGCTTGTTGCGGTTGTTGCTTTTATTTGGAAGTATTCCCATATTTATTTTTAGGTTTCGAGGTTTTGGGGTTTCGAGGTGTCTAGGTATCGGGGTTTCTAGGTAACTAGGTGTCTAGGTTTCGAGGTTTCGGGGTGTCAAGATATCTAGCACCTAGGTTTCTAGAGTTGTGGGGACTGATTGAAAGGATCTTAATTATAGATTCAAAATTAATCAACGTTTGGAATCAGGGTGGTTTCGGCATCGCTCCATAATTCTTCGATCCGATAGAAACTTCGGGTTTCTGGTAAGAATACATGCACCATAGTGTCGCCATAATCAATCACTATCCATTGGCTATTGCGGTAGCCGTCGTAGTTGATAGGCTTTTCCCCGGTCTGTTTTTGCACTTCTTCCCTAACATTGTCGGCTATAGAACTTACCTGAGTCGTGGATTTCCCTGTGCAAATTATAAATTGTCCGGTTGGTGCTCCGTCTACATTCGAAAGGTCAAGCACTGAAATGTCGAAACCTTTCTTGTCTTGAATTGCTGATATTATGTTGTCCTTTATCATATTACGTTTATCTTGATATAAAAATTAGGGGGTATTGCCATGCGAAGCTTGCAATACTCTCCCTAATTATAACAAATATTACGCCAAAAGTTTTTGTTGAGGAGTTTAAAACCCTTCGAAGATGTTGTCGTAGCGTTGTCCTACTATTTTCCAGTCAATGATGTTCCATTGCTGGTCGATATATTCCGGACGCCTGTTTTCATAATCCAAATAGTAAGCATGTTCCCAAACATCAATGCAGAGTAGGGGAGTAAGACCATCTTTAAGCGGAGATTCTGCATTTCTGCCTTGCGTGATGATGAGTTTCCCTTCGGCATCTGCAGAGAGCCATACCCATCCGGAGCCAAAGAGTGTCTTGCCTGCCTCTTTCATAGTCTCCTTAAGATTTTCTACACTTTCAAATGTCTCTTCAATCTTTTTTCTGAATGCTCCTTCCGGCTGATGGTTGCCTTCCGGATTGAATGTGAAGAAATAAAAGATATGATTCCATGCTTGAGAAGCATTGTTAAAAAGAACGCCATCGCTTTTCTTTACAATCTCATCAAGGGGCATATCCTCATATTCTGTGCCTTCAATTAGGGTGTTGGTAGTGTCAAAATAGGCTTTTGTGTGTTTCCCGAAATGAATGCTGACAGTTCTTTCAGAGATGAAAGGCGCCAAAGCATCGGGGGAATAGGGAAGTTTTGGTTGTGTCACCATAGTTGTCAAATTTTTAAGGGTTATTATTAGGTTTCGAGGTTTCGAGGTTTCGAGGGATCGAGGTTTCGAGGTATCGAGGTTTCGAGGGGTCGGGTATCTAGGGGTCTAGGTATCTGGGTATCGGGGCGGGGGAGAACTATAATTAATCGTTGATAGCGGCTTCTTCTTCTTTTTCATATTTTTTGAGAAGTGAGATGGCTTTTTTCGTTTCTCCCGCTATGTCAGATGCATCTGCAATCGCTTCAGACATAGCCACTCCATTGCATCCTGCTTCCATAAGCGGGGCAATATCATCGTATGCCACTCCTCCTGCGGCTACACGCGGAAGTTCCAACTCTTTCTCTTCCATATAACTGCAAAGATTTTTGATTCCGTCTATGTCAAGAGCATCTGCCGTTCCCTTATAGGGAGTCATCACGACATAGTCTACGTCAAGACCCTTGAGGGCTGCAATATCGTCGACAGTGTAGACCTCAACACCTATCACAGCAGCTGCGCCGAGGGTCATTCTGGCATGAGAGGGAAATTCTCCGCTACCTTTGCTAAGCACTACACCCCCGATATTCATTTCCTTAGCAAGTGCTACATTGTCTTTGATAAGAAGAAAAGCCTCCTTCTCAAGGCATAGTGGCATGATTTTATCTACGAGTGCCTTTATCTGGTCATCGGTCATTCCGGCAGGATCTATAGTGATCCAATTTCCTCCGGCTGCCAACACTTCTTTTATTTGATCTTCCACACTCCTTTTGGAGTTGGAGTCAGTAATATATTGTAACATAAGTATTAAAATTTAAGGTTCCGTTGTCACTCCACGATTACTCCTTAATCCTAATTTCTTCAGTAGACATTCCTTTGTCTTCTTCAGGAAGGGCAGATTCAATGGCTTCGCGGCATTGTGCCATCAGCACCTTTGTGTTGAACCCTTTTTCGCCCGGAATGATTGGTTTGTGGATAGTTAGGGTGATCCGGGTTGGGCGGATATTATACGTAAATCGTGGCATTGCTTTGAAACTGCCGTCGATCGTGATTGGCACCACAGGTAGACGGAATTCTGCAGCCAGCATGAATGCTCCTCTCTTGAAAGGAATCATCTTTCCATCCCATGAGCGGCTCCCCTCAGGGAAAATGACTATCGAGCGACCACCCTTCAATTGCTTTTCAGCCTCTTCTATGGTGTGGCGGATGTTGGCTATGTGTTGGTCGTCTACATAGACATTACCGGCTTTCTTGCATGCCCAGCCCACCATGAAGATCTTTTCCAACTCCTGTTTCATCATCCAGATGAAATTATGGTTGAGATATCCATATACCGACCATATGTCGAATGCACCCTGATGATTGGCTGTGAATACATACGACGTATTTTTGTCGATGTTTTCACGTCCTTTCACAGTAACCCTAACTCCGGCAATAAAGCAGCAAAAGCGGCTCCAATAATGTGGTGGCCAATATCCCCAGAATTCAGGTTTGCCAATAGCGCATCCTATTAAGGTAATGATGGCGGTGATGAAAGTGG
The DNA here is from genome assembly GCA_947176285.1 of uncultured Porphyromonadaceae bacterium. GTDB lineage: Bacteria > Bacteroidota > Bacteroidia > Bacteroidales > Muribaculaceae > Lepagella. The sequence goes on along the minus strand of CAMWQF010000024.1, from coordinate 6,210 downwards.
CTACAATAAAGATTGGAGCTGCTATCAGCCACTGATATATTCTATAGAGTATCTTCATGAGTGCGAGAGGCAAATTCAATCTTCTGTAGGAGCGATGAGTTTATAGCCCTTGCCGTGGATGTTGATAATCTCGATAGCCGGGTCTGACTTCAAGAGTTTTCTCAACTTTGTAATATATACGTCCATTGAGCGGGCATTGAAATAGTTGTCATCTACCCAGATGGTCTTCAAAGCATAGTTTCGCTCAAGAATGTCGTTGACATGGGAGCAAAGAAGACCCAAAAGTTCAGATTCCTTGGTTGTCAGTTTCTGAGTTGAATCATCTGAAATAAGCACCTGTTTCTGGGTGTCGAATATGAATTTTCCGATACGGAACTCTGTCACGTCGCGGTCTTTCTTCCCTTTCACACGGCGCAAGATGGCATCGATACGGACTACAAGTTCTTCCATTGAGAAGGGTTTAGTGATATAGTCGTCGGCTCCAAGTTTGAAGCCTTCCAGCACATCTTCCTTAAGATTTTTGGCTGTAAGGAAAACGATAGGCACTTCAGCGTTAACATTGCGGATTTCCTGAGCGAGAGTGAAACCGTCTTTTTTAGGCATCATCACGTCAAGTACGCAAAGGTCATATTTACCTTTTAGAAACGCCTTATATCCTTTTTCTCCGTCAGGAAAAAGATCTGCATTGAATCCTTTTGCTTGAAGAAACTCTCTAAGGAGCATGCCGAGATTCTCATCATCTTCGCAGAGAAGTATTTTTATTTTTTCTTCCATGGCTTAATATTTTGAGTATTAAATTAAAATTATTTAGTTCTTTATTAGTTATTTCCTTTAACACTTTTTTGTCCATTTTTTCTTATGTCCAAATCAGTCTTACTATATAAACGCTTTAATTGCAATTATTCCTTTTAAAATGTCAATTTTTTTTAATCATTTTCTTTTTCGGGATCTGCAAGAGGAAGTAAAATGGTGAATTCTGAGCCTTTACCTAACTCTGATTCCACTGTGATATTGCCACCGAATACGTTCACCATCCTGTGCACATAAGCCAATCCGAGGCCAAATCCTTTCACATCGTGGCGATTGCCGGTGTGTACTCTATAAAATTTCTCGAAAATTTTCTTGAGGTCTTCCTTTCTCATTCCGATGCCGTTGTCTTTTATGGAGATTCGAAGCATGTGGTTGCTTGCGTCGGCTGTAGTGACACTCAATTCAGGCTCCACATCTTCATTGCGATACTTCACAGCATTGTCAAGCAAGTTGAATATCACATTCGTAAACTGCATTTCATCCACTCTCACCATTGCCTCGTCGGCATCGTTGATGAAACTAAGGCTTCCTCCAAAGCGTTCTACTTTCAACTTGAAAGTAGAAACCACGCTTGCTATTATCTTGTTGGCATCCACGATCGTAAAGTTCAGTGCCCTGGTGCTATTGTCGAATACTGACATCTGAAGCACTTTCTCTACTTGAAACCTCAGTCGCTTTGATTCAGCATTGATCACTTCTGAGATGTGATGAAGCGTCTCCGGTGATTTTCTTACAGAATCATCGTTGAGCATCTGAGCAGCAAGAGATATTGTGGAGATTGGTGTCTTAAGTTCATGTGTCATATTATTAATGAAGTCTGTTTTCATCTCTCCCAATTTTTTCTGCCGGAAAGCCAATATCATTGTGAAGATGAAAATGGCGAGAAGCAAGATCGAGAGTGCGAGGGTAGGAATGACAAATCTTACTGAAGAATATATATAGTTTGCTTTCGTTGGGAATTCCACTTTCAGTTCATAGCGACTGTTGGAATTCGGAAAGAGCCGGGCACTATATATCTGTTTTTCATTTAAGTCCGGATTATAGTCGTCTGTCGAGAAAACGATGGTGTTATTGTCGGTGATTGCAAAACTGAATGGAACATCCAGTCCGTTATTGGCAAGTTCTATTGAAAGTACCTTTCGGATCGTGTCGGAATCGGCACGTTCAAGCACCGGACGTCTGGCACCGTCATATAGAATTGACAATATCACTTCGTTGAGCAAACCGCGCTGGTAGATATATTGCTCCCAGATGGTATTTTGAAGATCAAGATAGCGTTTTTCAATTTTTTCAGTAGGATGCGGATATGTGATCACCTGATTCTTGTTGTTTTGAGGAATTGGAAACAATTCCTCTGAAGAAAGGAGCTCATTTAGAGATGCTTCATCTGTGTCATCATACGTCTGGCTCAGCATCCTGATATCTTCTTGCAAGAAATGCATGGTCTCTCGTCTTTCAAGCACTCCGACGGTTCCATAAATCGAGTGCATGGCATTTTCAGTGAATTGTGACTCACGCATCTTCACCATATTTTCAAGGTAGGTGATTTGAAAATATAGTAAAGCGCAGAAAGTGATTCCCATCACTATAGTTAGAAGCCATATAATGGATTTTTTCATATTATTAGTTAAGATAATTTTTGATTTTTACTAAAATTTAACACATATTGTACCTACATAGTTCATTACTTTGCTCATTATACACTTATTCGAAAATATAAGTTTACTTTAAAACATCGCAATAATTCGGCTGATATTCCGTTATTTATTCATGGTTTTGCCATATATATAAATATAGAGAGACTAAATACATATATGAATAGATTTTTGATAATACTGTTTTCTTGGGCGTTGCTATGCTCTACATCCGGTCTTTCCTGTTCCGGCGAAAAGGAGAATGAACCTGTTAAACCGGTAGGTGCTAAAGATAATGCAAAGCGTACAGTCCTGATATATGCTGTAGCATCTAATAACTTGGCTTCTTATCTAAGAGATGATAAAAATGAGATGATCCAGGCTGCTCCTTCTATTGATGGACTCGGCTCTGATGTCCGTGTGCTTCTATATAGCGTAGCGTCACAATCTGCTACCGAAGCGACACTCTCCGAACTGACTCAAGATGATTCCGGAAATTTGGGGTTCAAGGATTTACGCTCTTACGACCGTAATAGATTTTCTACCGACCCGGAAAGAATGCGCCAGGTATATGCAGACCTAAAGGATGAGGCTCCTGCCGATAAATATGGACTTGTATTTTGGAGTCATGGTACGGGATGGGTGCCTAATTTCTCTGACCATGAAACTCCATCATCATCTGGAGTGTCTCAAATACAGAAAAGTTATGGCTCAGACAAATATCAGGGAGTCACAGACTATTGCGACATTGATGAACTTGCTGAAGCACTCCCGGAGGGTATGTTTGACTATATATGGTTTGACTGTTGCTATATGATGGGGGTGGAGACCGTATATCAGTTACGCAATAAATGTGACTATATCGGAGGATATCCTACCGAAGACTGGAGTCCGGGTATGAATTATGATGAGACGCTTCCTTTCCTCGCTGCTCCCACTCCAAAACTTGCAGCAGCCGGTCAAGCATTCTTTGATTATTACAACAATCAAAATGTGGCAGTGACAGTGACGGTAATGAAGACTGATGGTCTTGAGCAGTTGGCTAAGGCTGCCTCAGATATATATGCCTACGGTAAAAGACCGGAGTCAGCTTCAGGAATTCAAAACTATAGCAGACTCAAGACTCCAATGTATGATTTCGGACAATTTACGAAAAAATATCTTGATGAGAAAGACCCTCATTCAAAGACATTGTCGGATGCTTTTGACAAATCTCTTAAGGACATCACAGTCTATGCAGGATGCGGCACCAAAGATTTCAACAATAGGCCAAATGCTTTCGATCCGGAAATATATTCCGGTCTTTCGTGCTACTTTCCCAGTTCTTCGACCTCTTTGACCGAAACTTACTACAAGTCCCTCGACTGGTACCTTGCAACACTTCCATAAAAGAAAATTTGCGTATATTGGAAAAAAATCGTAAATTTGTAGCCTATTTACGATTTGAAGATGAAAAATATACGCAACTTTTGCATTATAGCTCATATTGACCATGGCAAGTCTACACTTGCCGACCGCCTTTTGGAACGCACCAATACTATCGCTGCTAAAGATATGGAAGCTCAAGTCCTTGACGATATGGACCTGGAGCGTGAGCGTGGTATTACAATAAAAAGCCATGCCATACAAATGGACTATGCGCTTGATGGCGAACATTACACTCTAAACCTTATTGACACTCCGGGGCACGTGGATTTTTCTTATGAGGTGTCTCGCTCTATAGCTGCATGCGAAGGAGCATTGCTTATTGTCGACGGCAGTCAAGGTATTCAGGCACAGACCATCTCAAACCTTTACATGGCTATTGACAACGACTTGGAGATAATACCGGTGATTAATAAGTGTGACCTTGAGAGTGCTAATCCGGATGAGGTGGAAGACCAGATTGTAGATCTGCTTGGTTGTGACCGTTCGGAGATTATTCGCGCTTCCGGTAAGACCGGTATGGGTGTTGATGAAATACTGAAAGCAATCGTTGAACGAGTGCCGGCGCCTAAAGGTGATCCGGAAGCTCCTCTTCAGGCTCTCATCTTCGATTCGGTATTCAATCCATTCCGTGGCATCATTGCTTATTTCAAGATTGTGAACGGTACTATCCATACTGACGACTTCGTGAAGTTCGTGAGCACAGGCAAGGAGTATCATGCTGATGAGATTGGAGTCCTCAAACTTGATCTTTCTCCACGAAAGGAACTTTCGGCAGGGAATGTCGGATATATTATTTCAGGTATAAAGACTTCTAAGGAGGTGAAGGTAGGTGATACCATCACCCATGTCAACCGCCCTTGCGACAAGGCTATCGAAGGTTTTGAGGAGGTAAAGCCGATGGTGTTTGCCGGCGTATATCCGATAGATCCGGAAGATTTCGAAAATCTTCGGGCTTCGCTTGAAAAACTTCAGCTTAATGATGCTTCTCTCACTTTCCAACCGGAGTCATCTGCAGCCCTTGGGTTTGGTTTCCGGTGCGGTTTCCTTGGACTGCTCCATATGGAGATTATTCAGGAGAGACTTGGCAGGGAGTTTAATATGGATGTGATCACCACTGTCCCAAACGTGTCCTATTTTGTTTATGATAAGAAAGGAAACAAATTGGAGGTGCATAATCCTTCAGGTCTTCCTGATCCTACTCTTATCGACCATATTGAAGAACCATACATACGTGCCACTGTCATTACTGCCGCTGAATTTATAGGTCCGATCATGACTCTCTGTCTTGGAAAGAGAGGAGAACTGATAAAGCAAGAATATATTTCCGGCAACCGTATGGAGATCACTTTCGACATGCCGCTCGGTGAGATCGTGATTGATTTCTACGACAAGTTGAAGTCTATATCTAAAGGTTATGCCAGCTTTGACTATCATATACATGATTTTAGACCGTCAAATCTCGTAAAACTAGATATTCTTCTCAATGGCGAGAGTGTCGATGCACTTTCCACGTTGACTCATGCCGACAATAGTGTGAAGTTTGGCAGAAGGATGTGTGAAAAGCTCAAGGAACTAATCCCGCGCCAGCAATTCGATATAGCAATTCAGGCAGCTATCGGCACGAAGGTGATTGCTCGAGAAACTGTCAAGGCAGTCCGTAAGGATGTGACAGCTAAATGTTATGGTGGTGACATCTCCCGTAAAAGAAAACTTCTTGAGAAGCAGAAAGAAGGAAAGAAGCGCATGAAGCAGATAGGCAGGGTAGAGGTGCCTCAAAAGGCCTTCCTCGCAGTCTTGAAACTCGACTGATTAATTATCTCTCCTCAAATTTGCAGATAGAAATAACAAAAAATCTAATAAACATGAAAATTCTCAACTTGGCAGCATATGCCCTTATTATTGCTTCTTTGCTACCTTCGATGTCATCCTGCAAAAGTGATGCCAATCCATTTGACATGATGATGTCATTTCCATCCTCAACGGAAAACAATAAAGCCACCATACAACTTAGATTGTCGGTAGAAGATACAAGGGCAGGTGAGTTGTCTACTGAGTTGGAAAAGAAAATCAATAAGGTTACAGTTCACGTTTTCAATGAAAAAAGGGAACTCGAAGCAACCAAGAATTTTTCTCTAACTTCAGGCTCTACTACAGTAACCATGGAAGTTTCACACGGTTTTAAGACTTTGTATGTTGTTTCGGAGATATCTAATGTGAATCCTCAAGTTGGGACATCCATTACAGACTATGAGAATATGACTTTCATCTCTACTCTTGATAAACTAAAATCTGCAGATGGGTTTGTCATGGTTGGTAATAGTGAAGAGCAATATGTGTC
>CAMWQF010000023.1 GCA_947176285.1 uncultured Porphyromonadaceae bacterium | reverse complement strand
AACTTGGTTTTTTCCGTAGAACCAAATTCGAACCTAATAAGCTAAACACTTAATAACCTATCTAATATTTATTATTTGCATAAATTCAAATTTTACACTGCAAAACTACAACAAATATTGAAAATCAACGATAAAAAAACGTGCATTAGATATGACAATTGTTGCATAGCACATTTTATCATATCTTATACACGTATTTTTACACATCAAAAAGGATCCTTCAAGGCACAAATCAGCAGAAAGCGCACGCAATCGCTTTCTGCATCCCTTTGCATCCATTGCATCTATATCAGTTCATTATGATTTACAAGAAAAATCACAATCATTACAAATCCTGCAAAGATATAGAAAGGGATGCCGTCGTTGCCAAAATGATCAACAATAAGACCGGAAAGCACGCATGGCCATGCATATGTGGCAGCCATGCTAATGTCTTTGCTCAAAGGCGTCTCCCGCAATTGCCTGTCTTTAAAAAGATAGTAAAGGCTAAACGCTACTCCTATCAGACTTATAACAAAAATAGCAACTGAAATCCAGAGAGACACTCTCACGTCACCCAAAAAACCTATTACAAACAATGGTAATGAAACCACAACAACATCACACCACATTCGCAAAGGCAACTTATATCTCTTCTTCTTCATTTTTACAAGATGTTGATTCTAAAGAGAGGGTGCAGTTCAAAATGGCGCACCCTCTTCTCAAAATATTGGTTATAAATGTCGTTGAATTTTGTTTAGTTACCTATCTTTTTTTATCAGAGTTTGAAATCGTATGCAAGCGAGAGTATGAATGTGCGGGGCATAGCCATGTCATAGATGGTCTTGCACAGGCCTAACTGGTATGTTGCCCTCAATTTTATTCTGTTGAAGCGGACGTGTGCTCCGAACATGCACCCTGCATCAATTCTGTCTGATCCCTTTATGTCAACAGGTGTGCGGTCATAGCCGTCAGGGGTCGCGACGGTGAACTGCGAGTCCTTGAATACTGATCCGGCAGATCCCTCGCTGTTCGTGAGATTGAAATGAGAACTCCCAGAGCCGAGTCCCGATGCCAAATAGCCGCCTGCCTCTATCCCTATGCCCCAACGGTTGCAGAAAGGAAATTCATATCCTATTGACAGAGGAATAGTCATAAAATCTGTACTCTTGAGTTGGAGATTCCTGACAAAGGGGAGTCTTTGGTTGTCATCAATGCCGAATATATGGGCGCCTCCACGATGGCTGTAGGAAAGTCCCGATCTTAGGAAGAGTCCATTACTGAATTCGTATGCCACTGCCGCTCCAATCCTGATGCCATTACCGGCATGTATGGATACTCCCTTGTCCCGGTTATTCCCGATATGATACGATGCCCGCTCATACCCGACTTCAGGACCGACCGTAAAGTGCTGCGCCTGCAATGCCAGGGGTGCTACGGCCATTGCGATCGATGCTGAAATAACTTTTGTAATCTTCATATGCTGATTCATTTTTGTTTAAGGAAATCATTTGCGGTTATAAATAGGCTCGCCAGTCTCATATGGAAGAGTCCAATAAACCCCATCGGAATAATCCTCAGCCCATTTTTCGTTTCCATTTTCATCCTTGCCTTTATAATTATTGGTTGACATTATAAAGTTTCTCGAATATGTTCTTTTTGCAATATCATCATCGTTATTCTTGTAGGGAATTGACACGTCAATACCATATTTCTTGTCTTTCCAAGTTACTGTAACACTTGCATTATATTGGCGTTCCTTGCCTCCATCTTCTTCTACAAGAGTCATGATTATGTTTTCAAGAGATTTTGGCCAATCGCTTACTGCGATAGCATTTAATTCCTTTTGAGTCTTATGTTTGATTTCTTTGCGCGTAAAACAAATTTTGGTTCTTGCAACGTCTGGAATACAGTTACTGGTATCAGCCTCACATTTAAGGTTCGTATTTTTAGCATATGCAAATCTAAATACATATTCGGATCCTCCTGCAAACCATGTATCATGGTTTTTTTCAGATCTTACATAGCCTAGACGAAGAGTAATTATGTCTCTTTCTTGGTAATAGCGTGAAGAATCTTTAGGTAAAGGATCTGGATATGGATATGGATATGGTGGATGTATTCCAATTGGAGGTAATTTATTTGGAGAATAAAGGATTCCATCGGGAGATACGGTTTCTCCATTGGCAAAGTTGGGAAGTTGCGAATATGGGGTCTCGCTTTCTGTAATAATCCATACCGGATGCTGCTCGCTATATTGCTCATTAACGAGAATTATATCCAGTTTATGTGTATCCTTATTTAATACGTAACCTAATGCGTTTAATTCAGAAAGGTTTTGGGGTGCGTAAACAAGGACTGGGGTTGTAATACCGTCCCAGTTTTCCGAGTAGGGCCAATATATCACAAGACGCTCATTATTTAAGAGTTCCTCAATCGGGTTGTTTGACTGAGTGGACATAACGGATTCTTTTGCAAGGCTTCCGTTTAAAAGTTCCGATTTGAATTTTTTGGATATTTCAGAGGGAGCTTCTCTTACCACTTTATTCGATGCAGTATTTTCGGACAAGAATTCTTTAAGGTAAAAAAATTCATCAAGTCCTACTGAATGGGAGATTTGAACTGCGTTGTGGACTCGCTGCGCTTCCTCTATCGTATAGTTCTCAGCCAACCACCTTGCTATGTAATTTCGTTGCTTGGTAGAGGTGGAGAAGGATGGTGTTTCATCCGTAGCCCTTGTGGTTTGTTCAGTGAGACTTAGATCAATGTCAGGCTCTTCTGTCTGTGAGCATGCCGCCATTATCAGAATGGCTGGCAGTGCTTTTAATAAACTATAAGCAAATTTTTTCATAATTAGTCTAATTGATTTAATTCCGACTCTTCACGCTTTGTCGAATTCCACGCCTGTTATACAGTCTGGTCTGTCAGATATATTGCCGGCTAATATCTGATTTTCTCTTTTTATGTGCGGAGAGAGATTAATTAAATGTCAATGCTGCCAGTAGCTGTCCAGTATTCGGTATTTATCTCAATTGCATAGTTTCCAGATTCAGTCACAATAAACGTAGTGTTTATATCAGTGGAACTTTCGATAAGTACTCCATCATGATAGAGAAATACTTCTCCTGATGCTTCCCCATCATAGATAATAGTAATACTTTCGGATAGAGCATCATACCATGCTTCCACACTTATGTGCATGGGAGCACGATGAACTGGTTGATTGGATCTATCATTTGTTGGATGTGAATCAAGAATGATAGATTTCGATGTAGGCCTTCTATTTGTCCCTTGCACATAAGAAGGAAATACGATTGTCATAAAGACAATGATTAATGTAAGGATCTTTTTCATTTTGTGATTTAGTTAATAATTTTGTAATTTCGGTTGCAAAATTACTGCTTTAAACTTTCATAGTACAAATTAAAAGTTTCATATTTTTAAATTTTTCATTTGCGTAGTTCATTAAAAATAAGCATTATACAAGGTAATATTAATTTTATTTCTGCACAAAGAAAGCCAAACTTTCATATATCGAATATTTTGTGTAATTTTGCAGTATGGATTCAAAAAAACTGTATCAAATATCTCGAATTATTCCGATAAGTATTTTTTCTATTTTCATTGTCATAGTGAGTTGTAACAATAAGTCTCGTTTAATTAAGAATAGGTTGGATATTGTAGAATCTTTAATGGAGAACCATCCTGACTCTGCACTTGCTATCATAAATTCTATTGATGTTTCTGAGATGACCAGGGACAGCCAGAAAGCCCAATATGCTTTACTTAAGTCGATGGCTCTCGACAAGAACTATGTTGATACCACCACTTTCGACGTACTCAAGCCCGCAATAGATTACTATCTTGAGTATGGAACACCTGATGAAAAACTCCGTACTTATTACTATCAAGGTCGAATTTATCAAAACAGAAGTGATTATGATAATGCATTGAAATCATACATTCGCGGACTAGACCTAACCGAGAGTTGTAGAGATTCGTTAACAATTGCTAGAATGCTCGTAGCACAAGGAATAATATATCAGAGTTTTTATGACTATTATGGATATATTGACAATTGCCTAAAAGCAGCAAAAATCTATGAAGCGAAATTGCTTGAATATTTAGAGTTTGATTGTCTTGCTAGTGCCTTAAACGGTTTTAATATTCTTAAGGATAAAGATCGAGCAGACAGTGTAATAAATATTCTTACCCATTTTAAGGAATTGGATAATACACAACGTCTGTTACTTCACAATCTACACTTGACATATATTTATCAATTTGGATCTAAAAAAGACATTCTGAATCTTATTGATAATAACGAAGATAGTTTAGACTATGATGTAAATGGCATACTGAATCTCGCAAAAGCCTATAACAAATTGGGAGATAACTTTAGAGCCCTACAGAATCTTAATTATCTTGATGAGATAAAGGCTGAGTATGACACTTTCAAATATTTGTCAATAAAGTATCCTATCCTTGAGGATATGAAAAACTATGAGGAGGCTCTTAATGTGTATAAAGACTTCGTTGACAGATTAGAAATCATCAATTCGGCGAAATTCGAGCAGAAAAGCCAATCAATGGAAGAAAGACATCAGATGGAACTCCAAGCAGAAAGGAATGCTCAAGAAAATTTCAGAATAGTGTGCTGTCTTATAGGTGGCTTGGCAATCCTTGTATTGATTGTCATAGTTTTGGCACTAATAGCCAGAAGCCACAAGACTAAGAAAGTGTTGGCTATGCAGAAAGCGAGAACTATAGAACTGGAAAATGATAACCTTAAATCGGAAAGAGAAAGACTCACCCTCGAAAATATGAATCTTCAGCTTGAAAGAGATAAAAAAGCGTTAGAAGCCGAAAATCTTGCGCATCGGGTGGAGGTATTAGAGGGAGAAAGCGAAAGCCTCAAAGCATTGCTTGAAACCCCGGAGGAAATCCCTGAGGAAGTGCAGCAAGCAATTCAGACGAGAATTGAAATGCTTAATTCTCTTTTAGCGGGCTACATCACCGACAACTCAAAATATGAGGAGCCTTACGACATTTGGGTGAAGCAACTGACTGACAATACAGAAGAATTCATGAATAGCAACCGACTGGCGTTCCAGGCATCTCATCCCAAATTCATACGATATTTCGAAGACCATGACCTTACTGAGAGTGAAATAAACTATGTCTGCCTATATGCCATTGGTCTTCGAGGCAAGGAAGTGGGCAACTACATGAAGAAGCGAAGCCATGTCAACATCAGCAGCGCCATCCGAAAGAAACTCGGCATCGACAAGCACGAGACTAACATAGGCATATACGTCCGCAAACTGCTCAAAAACCTGTAGCAACCTTTATCTCAAAAAGTTGGGGATTTATTTGGAAAAGAGAATGAGAAGCACTATATTTGCGGATAAATTGAAGATCATGAAAGAAAATAAATATCCTATAGGAATACAGACTTTCCCGAAACTTATCGAGGGGGGCTTTACATACGTGGATAAAACACGCTTCGTCGCACAACTCGTAAAGGAGGGGCAATATATTTTTCTTAGTCGACCACGCCGGTTTGGCAAGAGCCTGCTGCTCTCAACTTTGGAGTCTTATTTCGAAGGGAAACGAGAACTTTTCAAAGGGCTTGCCATAGACAGCATGGATATGGACTGGACTCCAAGACCTGTGCTTTACATTGATTTCAATACCGGCAGCTATGATCAGCCTGAGGGTCTGCACAACAGGATGGTCACTACTCTCAGAAAATATGAGGAAATATATGGAATCTCTCCGCTGATAGAGAATGATGCCCCATTGAGGTTTGAGTCACTAATTAAGGCAATCAATGAAATAACCGGTCAGAAAGTAGCAATCCTGGTGGATGAATACGACAAGCCTCTGCTTGATATGGAGGAGGACCGGGAGCGTTTTGAAAAGAACCAAAGCCTGCTGAAGAGATTCTTCTCAAACCTGAAGTCTATGGACCGCTACATTGAATTCGCGATGCTCTCCGGAGTGAGCAGATTCAGCAAGGTAAGTATCTTCAGCGACCTGAACAACCTAAAGGACATATCGATGTATGACCGCTATCAAGAAATCTGCGGTTGGACCGAGGAGGAATTGACATCATATTTCCAGCCGGGTATAGATGAATTGGCACGTAAACGCGGAGAATCACCTCTGGAAACTCTTAACGCACTACGTAACTATTACGATGGATACCTTTTCAGTGAGGAAGGAAACCGGCTATACAATCCCTTCAGTATACTGATGGCTCTCGACAGTCAAAGGATCATGTCGTATTGGTTTGGTACCGGGACTCCCGCCTTCTTAGTGAAACGTATAAAGGCCATGGGGACGTATCCTCCGGACATCAACGGCAAACTCTGCACCGAAAATGAACTTCTGGCAGTTGGACTCAACACAGGCAATCCTATTCCACTGATGTTCCAGACAGGATATCTAACCATTGCGTCGTATAAAAACGAAATTGACATGTATGAACTCCGTTTCCCTAACCAAGAGGTAGAGACCGGATTCTATGAAGATCTCCTGCAGTTATATATTCCTGACATCAGCAACTCTGAAAGTACATTCAATTTCAAACTCTTCAAAATAGACCTGTTTGAAGGACGACCGAACGACTTTATGAAGCGTCTTTCCACCTTAATGAAAGATTTACCCGGGGAGGATCATAAAGAGTCTGCATACCGGGCTATCACATATCTGCTTACTGTGCTTTCCGGAGCAAACTCCATAGCGGAACATCATGGGTATATCGGACGCAGCGACATTGAGGTGAAAGCAGGGAAATACGTATATGTATTCGAGTTCAAATATAATAAGAGCGTGAAAGAGGCTATGGAGCAGATATATTCCCGAGACTATGCAGGACGATACGCCATGGAACCAAGAAAAGTATACCTGATTGGAGCAAACTTCAACGAGGAGAAAGATAAAAGAGGACTGGAATTTGACATACAGGAGTTGAACAGATAGATCAAATATGCTCAGTTCGCTCACAACCGACTAATCAAAATAACATTTTAGGCGAAACTGACGTTTATATAATAAAGACAAATTAGACAGTAACTAAAACCCCAAAGCCATGAAAGTAAAAATCCTTGCCCTTACGGCTGCGCTTTTCGGCATCGTCGCCACAAGCTGCGTCTCCAACAAGAAGTATGCCGAACTCCAGGGAAAATACAATGACCTCCAGAGCGAATACAACTCTACCCGAGAGCAACTTATCACAACGAGCGCCGAAGCAAAAAACCTCACCTCTCAGCTCGAAGTTGCCAACAAGAGCAACGAAGACCTCAAGAAAGGCATGGGGCAACTTAAGCATACCCTCGACAAGAGCCTTGAGGCAAATAATCAAGGCAGCGTAAACATCGCCAAACTCGTAGATGAGATCAATGCATCAAACAAATATATCAAGCAACTCGTGGAAGCTAAGTCAAAATCTGACTCACTCAACATTGCTCTCACCAACCGCCTTACCCGCTCTCTCAGCAAAGAAGAACTGAAAGATGTGGATGTTAAAGTGCTTAAAGGCGTAGTATATATCTCTTTAGCAGACAACATGCTCTTCAAGAGCGGAAGCTATGAGGTCAGCGACCGAGCAATGGAGACTCTTTCAAAGATTGCAAAAATATTGGGAGACTATAAGGATTTCGACGTGCTGGTAGAAGGCAATACGGATAATGTACCTATCTCAAAGACCAATATCCGCAACAACTGGGATCTCTCTGCTCTACGCGCTTCATCTATCGTTCAAGTGCTTCAGACCAAGTTCGGTATCAATCCGCAGCGCATGTCAGCAGCCGGACGCGGTGAGTTCAACCCGATCTCAGACAACGACTCCGAAGTTGGCAAACAGCGTAACCGTCGCACCGAGATTATCATCACTCCGAAACTCGACGACTTCATGGATCTAATCGACCACGCCCCCGAATCAAACGATTAACGATAAAATCATCAATAATAAAGCACTCCGGCTCATCTGAGTCGGAGTTTTTTTACACATTTTTCTTTGAAATCCGAGGATTATTACTAACTTTGCAAAAAATAACCTGACATTCATAAAAAAATACCATAATTTCTCATTTAATGCATTCTCTACTCTGCAAAAGAACTATATGCGCATTGGTAAAGTTGGTGCTTTGCCTAAGCCTTATCATACTCTTCGGATGCTCCGAAGAAAAGAAATACAAGATAGGAGTGTCGCAGTGCAGCCAAGATGACTGGCGCATGAAGATGAACGACGAGATACAGCGTGAGATAATGTATCATGAAGACGCTGAAGTCGAGATCCGATCTGCTGATGACGACAGCCGCAAGCAGATCGACGACATTCACTACTTTGTAGACAACGGCTTCGACATCATAATAGTCTCTCCCAACGAGGCTGCCACACTCACGCCTGTCATCAAGGAGGTTTACGACAGTGGAATACCCGTCATCATCTTCGACCGAAACATCGACGGTGACAGTTACACAGCGCGTATTGGAGCCGATGATGAAGGGCTTGGAAAAGCCGCTGCTCATTTCGCACTAAGTGTCACCGGACAGAATCCAAACGCAATAGAGGTATATGGCCTTAGTGGCTCAACCCCGGCCAAAGGTCGCCACAAGGGATTTGCTACTGAATTCACAGCCAATGGAGGCAACATCCTCGCCGGTGCCACCGCCAACTGGAAGAAAGAAGAGGCGAAGCCCGCTGTCGACTCTCTTTTAAAGAAATATCCTGATGTAGACGTGATTTTCGCCCACAACGACCGCATGGCAATTGGAGCGTCAGAGGCAGCACATGCCTTAAATCGCAAAAACATCAAGGTCATTGGAATTGACGCAGCTCCCGAAATCGGCATCAAGGCTGTGGCTGACAGTATCATCGACGCCACTTTCCTATATCCTACAGAAGGACACCGAGTGATACGCACTGCCCTTGCCATCTTAAAGGGAGAGCCCTACGACAAGGAAACAATCATACCAGCTTCCTCTGCCGTAGACATCAACAATGCTGATATCTTGTTGCGCCAAAATGAAACCCTTGTTGACGAAACAGACAAAATAATCATACTTAAGAACCGTATCGACGACTATTGGGCACAGTATGCAACACAAAAATCACTCTTTTATGCCTGCCTGGCTATAATCATACTACTCTTCGGGGTAGTATTCCTCGTACTCCGCGTATATTGGCAACACAAGCGCCACCGCGAGGTGCTACTTGAGCAGAACCGGGAACTGGAAGCGCAGCGCGACCAACTCGCCGAGCAGCGCGACCAACTGCAAGACCTAAACAGCAAACTTGAAGATGCCACTCAGTCTAAACTGATGTTCTTTACCAATGTGTCGCACGACCTGCGCACACCACTCACCCTTATAGCCGAACCGGTAGCCCAACTTGCATCAGCAACTAATCTCACTGCATCACAGCACTTATTAATAAAGATTGCTGATAAGAACGTCAGAATTCTCCAACGCCTCATCAACCAGATACTTGACTTCCGTAAATATGAGAACGGCAAACTCAACTTGCATCTCACAGAAGTGGATTTCCGCCAGACTGTCAATGACTGGACGGAATCGTTCGTGCAGTTAGCACGAAAGCGCGACATTAAACTGCGTCTCGAAAGTCCGCAGGGAGACACACCCATCAATCTTGCTATTGATGTAGAGAAAATGGAGCGTGTATTCTTTAATCTTGTCTCCAACGCTTTCAAATATACACGCGACAATGGCTCGATCACAATATCTTACACTATAAGCGATGGCAGACTTACGCTTCGCGTGTCTGATACGGGAGAAGGCATCAGCGAGAGAGACCTCGGCAACATCTTCGATCGTTTTTATCAAGTAGACCGCATCCATCCTAAAGGCTCAGGCATTGGATTGTCGTTGGCAAAGGCTTTCGTAGAGCTCCATGGTGGCAATATTGATGTGGAAAGTGAACTCAACAAAGGATCCGTTTTCATAGTGACTCTGCCTATAGTGCATGTGGCAGAAAAATCACAGACCGTTGACAAGCAGATCGGAACATCTGCCGTAGAAGCAGAACTGGACAATATTGAGGGAAATACCGAATTTGATAGTGATAAACCTCTTGCTCTCGTGATCGACGACAACCGCGATATCCGCGAGATGGTAGGAGAATTGCTTCGTGAGGACTATAACATAATTAATGCCGTCAATGGTGCTGATGGGGTGAAAAAAGCCGTAAAATATGTGCCTGACCTTATCATTTGCGATGTCATGATGCCCGTCATGGACGGACTCGAATGCTGCCGCCGACTGAAAGCCGAGCCGGTCACTTCCCACATACCGGTGCTTATGCTCACCGCCTGCTCTATGGACGAGCAAAGAGTTCAAGGCTACGACAACGGTGCCGATGGATATCTGTCAAAGCCTTTCTCTGCTGATGTTCTGAAGGCTCGAAGTGCGAGCCTTATCAAGAACCGCCGACTTATAAAAGACCTATGGCAGAATCCTGTAAATAAGGCGATGGAATCTGCGTCGCCGAAACAAGTGCCCTCGATCGCATCGACCCAAGATAGAGAAAATTCCCGGGCAAAAGACGTTGACAACGAATTCTATTCCAGGTTTATCAAGATATTCTACGAGGACATTAGCAGTACGGATATGACAGTAGACAGTCTCGCTGCCAAAATGGGGTTGGAACGCACTCAATTCTATAGAAAGATAAAGGCAATCACCAACTACTCCCCGGTGGAACTAATACGCACACTGCGTCTGAAAAAGGCACGTGCCATGGTGACCGGATCAGAGAAATCCATATCGGAAATCTGCTACGAAGTCGGCTTCTCCACCCCCGCCTACTTCACAAAATGCTACCGCGAAGCCTACGGCGAGACACCATCCGACACCCGCCAAAAACTCCAACAGTAGCCCTGATAATGTGAGATAAACTTTCAATCTCAATTGAAAAATTATATCTTTGCAATAAAATATCTATTTATGGATCAGACGCAGATTTATCCAATCGGTTAGCAAGACTTCAAAAGGATACGTGACGGACATGCACTTTACATCGACAAAACCGCTTTATTAAGAAAATAATTTGGAACAGTTCCCAATATTATTTCCTCAACCGTCCGCGCCGTTTCGGGAAAAGCCTATTCCTATCTACTCTTCAATATTTCTTCGAAGGACAGCGCGACCTTTTCAATGGTCTATACATTGACGCCACAGATTGGAACTGGGAATCTTATCCTGTAATTGCGTCTCGATCTGAATAGAGACTCCTACGAAGAGCCCGGACTTCTTGATGCGCAACTTGAGAAAATCTTCAGAAAAATGGAGGATAAATATGAAGTCACAGACATAGCAGGATCCTACGCAACACGCTTCCAGACCATTATAGAGACAGCTCATGAAAAGACAGGCAAATAAGTGGTGATCCTGGTTGACGAATATGATAACCCTCTTGTTGCCAATATCTACTATAAAGAGAATATCGAACGATTCCAGGCAGATAATAGAAATCGGAGTTAACTTCTCATCAGAAACCCGCTGCATCGAAGACTGGGAAATTATAAAGTCATAACGAGAACTACAATCCTAATATAAATAGTTGCTGACTTTTTATTATTGTTAGTTTTATATTTATTTACATATTAACAACTTGAATACATCTCCGTTAAAATTAGAGAGATTTAATGCCTATAAAATCTAGATATGGGGATCTTTTCCTTTTATCTTTCCATTTAGTTTTATAGTCTGATATATCGCATAGTCTTCTCTTAATACGGATAATCCAATAAGAAGAACTATGTGGGATAAAGCCTAAATTTAATAGGTATTCACGAGAAACTAAAACTGTCTTTATTGTTTGATCAATTTCATAAAGAATCCGTTTCTTTCCTCTTGCAAGAATTAGATATGGAGGAAGATATGTGAGTGGGTTATAAGCATTGATATCAAGACTAGCTCTGAAATAAAACACCGATAATACTTCGCATTTTTTTAGTTGCCGTTCATTATGATAATACGCCACAAGGACATTATTATAATCTTTTATCCTTTCTTCAAATGCCTTCTTAATACTCAGTGCAACACATTTTGCCAATCGCGGAGGAACAGCATTTCCTACCATTTTATATCCCATCTTAACATCAGAATAGATGAATTTAAATGAATCAGGGAATGTCTGTATTCGAGCACATTCCCGAACACTAAGTCGACGATATAAATGTTCGTATCCTGGTTCAAATATTCTTTGGTAAGAAGACACGTAACGCATAGCCGGAGCCTGAGGATGTAATGGTACATTCTTAGCTTGGGCTTGAATTGTAAAAGAAGGTTTATCCCACGACCTAACCCGATTTCTTGCCATGAACTTTGCGTCAAATGGACCCATATACACATCATGATTTGATATTTGGGGAACGGGAACATCATCAAAATCAGAATAAAATTGAGGATTTTCAGTTATATCTCCTATGGCCTGCCTTAAAGAAACTACATAATTTTCTGGTTTAGGAAAAGAAAACTGGCAATTCAATTCAGAAGAAAAACCTATAACGAAAACCCTTTTTCTATCCTGGGGAATTCTGTAATCAGCGGCATTAAGGACAGCATAATAAACATTATAATTAGCCTTTTCAAGAGTATCAATGAAAATCAAAAAAGTAGAGATATGCTGGTGAGTCAACATACCGAATACATTTTCAATAACAAAAAATTTAGGATGCTTCTGTTTAATGATCTCTATATATTTTAGAAATAACTGACCTCTTTCATCGTGCAATCCTCTTCCGCTACCCCCGACACTCCATGATTGGCAAGGAGGTCCGCCAATAAAGCCATCGGCATCAGGAATGTCAGAGATTTCTATCTTTCTAAGATCTTTTTCACATAAAGTAGTAGAAGGATGATTCAACCTATATGTGGCGTGTATATTCCTATCAAATTCATTTGCCCACACTACATCAAATCCAGCTTGCTTGAATCCCAGATCTAAACCTCCACAACCTGCAAAAAATGATACAACTCTCATATCTCACTAATACACATATCTCATAAATATATCTAAATATTTAAGAATCATATGGCTCCAACTTCCACTAAGGTATCCTTTATACGATTGGCCAGATGGTAGGCCAAATTAACCGGGACAGCATTGCCAATCATCTTATAACCATAATTGAGATCATCATATAAAAACTTATAGTCATCTGGAAAACCTTGAATACGAGCAACCTCTCTAACAGACATTCTCCGATATAGATGTTCTTTACCTCTTACAAAAGATTGTTTATTTGCAGTTTCTTTAATCATTTTGGGAGCCTGAGGATGGAGTTGACATTGACGACCTGATGCTTGAACAGTGAAAGCAGGTTCATCCCAAGACCTTACTCGATTACGAGACATAAAGATTGAAGAAAACGTACCAATGAAATACTCATGATTAGGAACAAGGCATCTGTCCCCATTGGTTTTATTTTTTGGCAAAGCCGGTATAGCACTATCCTTCAAATCCCATATACAATCTTTTAGTACAGGGGTAGGACTAATCGGAGTGGGATATACAAAATTTAATATGCCCAAATCCTTTCTAAATCCAACATAAAATACCCTTTCTCTATCTTCTGCAACTTCATAATCATTTGCATTCAACAACTTTAAAGAAACATTATAACCTGCTTCATCAAAAAGAGCCATAAATTCCTTAACAGCGGAGGAATGTCTTTTAGAAAGCATTCCAGAAACATTTTCGGCAACAAAAAAAAGTGGACTTTTAGCTTTTAATATTCTTATGTACTCATAAAATAGTTGTCCTCGTTCATCATCAATACCTCTCAATGTTCCTCCTTCACTCCATGATTGGCACGGGGGGCCGCCTATTATTCCAACAGCATCTATATCAAATGAATTAGGTCTTATCTTTCGAATATCATCCTCAATCAATCTTACATTAGGAAAATTTTCCTTGAATGTAGGATATATTTTTTTATCATATTCATTAGCAAATACTGTTTCAAAGCCAGCCCTTTCAAAGCCTAAATCAAGTCCACCTGCCCCACTAAATAAACTAATCAACTGCATATTATTGAAAAATATATTGAGTAAAAAGAATCGGTGGATTCCCAAGTAACTTAATATCGAACTTTAAGGATCTTTCTACCTTAGTACTGGCATTGTGAATTCTAAACGATATTTCCCACCCCCCATCTAAAATCATATTTAATGTATTGTTTGAATTCTTTTTAAATTCAAGTTCCACTATGCGAGTAGGATAATTTATTTTAGGAACGGAGTAAGCACTTTTGCACCCCATGTAAGACTTATTGAGATCTCCCTTGATATTGAAAGCCTTTACCACCACCATATTATGACTGTCATCCTTGATAATCTTATAAAATGGATAAGATCCTATCAAATACTCAATTAATTTCTTAGGAACATCCGAATGATGACTACATATCAGGAGGAGTTCTTTTCTAAACGCCTTTAAGATTGGGATATAGATATCTCTTTCTTTTGAAACACCCAAATCATTCCATGTATGACATTGAGAAATATGATTTTCTATCAAAGTAAATATCGGTTTTATATCATTCCAATATTCAGCAGAACATGGATATCCCAACCATACTTTTCCAAAATCTAAATCTTTTCCTAAACGGGAATGCTTCACCGCATCATTATTGTTTTTTGCAGAGAAACCTATTTCCCAACTTGGATTATTATGAGAAAAAACAATATCCCTAACATCCCCCGTCTCTCCGGCAACATCTCCATTTAAGGCTATTTTTAAGACATCACTTTTTTTCCCATGGGTAGTTAATCCTGGCTCAATCTTAACCAAAGAGGAAATAGTATTACTTGCGGCATTATCAAATCTTTGTTTGTCTAGATCCGAAAAAGTCTCATAAAAAGATTTAGCTGTTCTCAAAGCATCACTATCTACTAATTCAACTGGTACGCCCAATGAAGTGATGTAGTCAAAATATGTCTTGGCTATTGCATATTCAAAAGCCTTTCCGTTTTTTACTTGCTGTCCAGAAGATGCCATATCTTAGAAGAATTTATCAAATATTTGGTTCTTCGATCTTTCTTATAATCTTACTGCAAAGTTAATCATTTTAATAGAACTATCCAAATCTCAGACTCCATCATACAAAATATGGGACACTTACATTATAATTTTTTGTTAGGAATCCCGCCTACTTCACAAAATGCTACCGCGAAGCCTACGGCGAGACACCATCCGACACCCGCCAAAAACTCGGCAGCCAATAAAAAATTTGTTGCCAAGACTACAACAAATCTTGCATCCCTCGTTTTTTGATAGCCGATGCAAGATTATTGATATATGGGTTATAATAGGGTACGCTATCTTTGCGACAAAATTTTTACTAAACCCATATAACATGAAAAAATCATTTCTCATTGCAATCCTGACGCTGATGACGGTGTTATTCACACAGGCGCAGGACATCACAGTGAACGGAACTGTGCTTTCGAACACGGACGGTGAACCGCTAATCGGTGCCACCGTAATGTGTAACCAGACGAAAGCCGGAACAGCCACAGATTTCGACGGCAACTTTGCTCTAAAGGTACCGGAAGGCTCTACGCTGACTATTTCCTATATTGGATACCGTAGCGCAGAAGTCAAAGCCCAGCCCAAGTTGACCATCATGCTTGACGAAGACGCAGCACTACTCGACGAAGTTGTAGTGGTCGGCTACCAGACAGTACGCAAGGCCGACCTAACTGGTGCCGTATCGGTCATGAACATGAAAGACCCAATCAGTGAGAACACCGGTAATATCCTTAACTCCATGGCAGGAAAGATGCCCGGTGTAAACGTAGTGCCAGATGCCGCACCCGGAGGTGGCGGCTCTATTCGTGTACGTGGTATGTCTACTGCAAACTCAAGCAACGACCCTCTATATATCATTGATGGAATCCCAACTGACAATATGGACGGCATCAATCCAAGCGACATTGAAACCATGCAGGTGCTAAAAGACGCTGCTTCCGCATCCATCTATGGTTCACGCGCAGCAAACGGCGTAGTCATTATAACAACAAAACATGGCAAGGGCGACCGTTTGAACGTCAACATAAACTATACCGTCTCTGCCCAGACCATTGCAAAGCGCTATGATGTCTTGAATGCAGAGCAATGGGGACAGGCATACTGGATGGCATCACGCAACTCCGGAATTACCCCCTCGCATGTGCTCTACGGTGACGGCCCTACACCGGTGCTTCAAAAATATGCTGACGGAAACCCCAACTTTCCAACCACCAACACAGACTGGCAAGATGAGGTTTACCATACCGCCTGGACCAATAACCTCACAGCCTCAGTCTCCAACAATACTGAAAAAGGATCTGTGCTCTTCTCCGCAAACTATATTAATCAGAACGGTAATATAATCGACACTTTTTACAGAAGATACTCAGCACGACTCAATTCCCGGTATAGCATCAGCAAATACGTTGCCGTAGGAGAGAATCTTATGGTTGCAAACTGGTCAAAACGTGGCACTGACGTGGCCGGTGACCGTGGTATTCCTTTCACTGCCCTCTCTCAGATGCCGGCGCTTCCTGTCAAAGGTATCAATGGCGAATGGGCAAATCCTATGACCCTCATAAAGTCTGACCTTGCCAACCCGGTTCAGCAGATCGCCAACGCAGCAGACAACTCTTCCAACTCTTGGAGAATCATTGGAAACGCATTTCTTGAAGTCTATCCTGTTGAAGGTCTTACTTTGAAAACAAACATCGGTATCGAGCATATCCAATACCTTGACCAGACTCTCGGCCGACGTATGAATGCCACCGATGTCAACTCTGTGAGCGAAGTCTACGGACAAGGTGACACTTGGACCTGGACCAACACCGCAAACTATGTGAAGAACTTTAACGACAAGCACTTCCTGACAGTGCTACTCGGTACAGAAGCCATCGGATACACATTCCGCGATCTAAGTGCAAGCCGTGAGGGCTACGCCTTCGAAGACACCGACTACATGCAGATCGGAGCCGGTACCGGCACACGCAACAATGGAGGTGGCAAGAATCAATGGTCTGTATTCTCACTCTTCGCCAAGGCAGACTACAACTTCATGGACCGCTACCTTGTATCTTTCACCATACGCCGCGACGAGAACTCACGCTTCGCAAAGAAACACAGGTCCGGTATTTTCCCGGCTGCATCAATCGCATGGCGTCCGACCCAAGAGGCTTTCTTCCCGGAAAATGATATCCTTACCGACATGAAGATCCGCTACTCATGGGGTCAGAACGGTAACGCTAATATCCCTGCACTCTATCCCGCATATTCCACATACATTTTCAATACAGGCAATGGCGCATACGACCTTGCTGGCACAAACTCCTCGACAACCTCAGGCATCACCCTCGCAGCCACAGGTAACCCGGAACTGAAATGGGAAACAACAACTCAGAATAATATCGGTATCGACTTCACATTCTTACACGG
>CAMWQF010000022.1 GCA_947176285.1 uncultured Porphyromonadaceae bacterium | reverse complement strand
GGCTAAGGGTTGTGGAAGCCGTGGATACAATCCCGGAACAGAGGGTCTGCATGTCTGATATCAATCCGTTTTTCTTTAAACTGATACCCATTGAAATTCCGGATAAGCCATTTTGAGTAATTGTGCTGAATGTGGTAAATTTCAGGATTTCTTTCGCCTTATTTACCAAAAATGTACATAAATCAGTGATTTTGAGCTTAACACTCGGAGAACGATCATCAATTCCCAATTGGATTCCGGAACAGATCGTGACGCCAACGCTCGTTGCAACACCGGAAATGTTCGGAATACTATTCTTAAGCGCTGAAGTAACGGCGTTCATGAAACCCATTAAGCCGATATTCCCAAGATTTGTAAATTTCTCGGTCAAATCCTCCAACTTCATCTTGTTCATGAGCTCGATCAAGGAAGCAAGTCTTTGGAATTCGTCCAAAACCGCCTGGAAATTCGACAGATCCATATTTCTGATCAATTCCCCATATGACATAAAAGATTGTGTTAAGGTTGTGATCGAAACGCTCAGAAGGCTTATTGAAGTGCTTATCATATTCAGATTTGCATAGTCAATCGTTCCAACATCCGTCGCAAAGTTAACTAAAGCACCTCCGAAAAGCACAAGCTCTTCCCCAAATACAGCAAGGGTCTTCTGTTCTCCATAGAATATCTTTTTGAACCAACTTTCGGAATCTGGTAGATTGTTCGCCATGGTAACGAGAACATTTGCGGCATTAACAGCACCTTGAACGTCTCCTTCTGTGATATCGGCAACATACCCAACAAATCCCTTTAAACTCGGACCAAACGCTTTCAGCTCATTTGCAAAATCCGCCAAAGATTTTCTTCCAAACAATTTACCCATGAGCGATTCCGGGTCATAATTGAGATTGTTTGCTACTTCGCTTATGAGTGTTGCTGCCGCTGCAGCTCCTTTTACCTGGGATTCTTTTACATCCTTCACTTGTAGGGCGAATTCCGTAATAGCCTCGCCAAATCCTTTTCCCTCTTTACCTTTTCCTATCAATTGATCTCCGAATTCAGCTAGAGATATCTTTCCAAATAATTGTCCCATGAGAGATGCTTTATCATAAGGTAGTTTGTTGGCTACTGCAGCCATTAATTCGGTTGCTGCGGCTGCTCCTTCAACATCCTCAGACTTCACATCTTTTACTTGTTTAGCGAATTTTGAAATCGCCTCGCCAAAGCCCATTCCGTTTTCATCTTTGGAAATTAACCAGGAACCAAACTCTGCTAGGGATATTTTCCCGATAAATGCCCCGAAAAGAGTCTCTTTGTCGTAAGGGAGTTTATTGGCGACTTCGGCCATCATTGCTGTTGCAGTTGCTGCTGCTTTCACTGAAGAGGGTTTAATTCCTTCAACATCATCGGAAAATTGCTTTATTGCTGGACCGAGTTCTTTTAATTGTTCTCCAAACTTCACAAACAATTCATCATCAGAACCCCACCCCCAAGTCATTAAACCATTAAGAAGATCAGACGCCAAGAGTAACATTAATGTCTGAGCCAACAGCTTCGTTCCATTGAATACTTCTGGTTTTACCGCTCCCATTCCCTCAAAGAACGGCTTAGCATTGGTGTAAAAATTACTCAGAGATGTTCCGAACCGCTCAAGTGATTCAGAAACTCCTTCCATCGTTTTTTCTATAAAACCTCCAAGGATAGAACCTAGGAAATCTCCCAAAGCTTTCCCGATTTGTGTGAGAACTCCGGAGCCCTTTTCAATCATCGTCGGATCCAGGTTAGACATTAAATGAATAACCCCAACGAGATTCGCCAAGAAAGTGTCCAGAGCTAACATACCAAGAATAGCCGCCGATGCTGCGGGACCGATCAAAGAACAAATAACAAGGGCAGCGCTCATTCCAACCATAGTGATTGACAAAGCAGCAGCTGCGCCTATGAGACTCTGCCAGTTATGATCGGCAAGCATTCCTATTGAAGCGGAGATTAGCATCAAGCCTGCTGTGGCTGCCAAAAATGCCCCAAGAGCTGCGATATTCGGATTCGTCTTCCCAATTATTCCAAATGATACAGAAATAGCTAATAAAACCTCACTCAAAGCCGTTGCTGAGGAAATCAATGTCAATGGATTTTGATCGGATAATCCTTTTAAAGCATAAGCTATTGGAAATAGAGCAATTGTTGCAGCTCCGAATTCCATAATCTTTGTCGGTTTTATATCTCCGGTTTCCGAAAGAACTTTCATGACTCCCGCTAAAGCTATTGCCGTGGTTCCAAAAGCAATACCTGCTGCTGCCACTGACTCCCAAGAAGTATTCCCATTCGCCAGCATTTTAATCGAAGCTGCAATCGGAATCAATAACATACTAGCTGCACCGAAGGCAAGTATGTTTGCGGGATTTACCTTTGTTTGTCCAGAAAGTATTTTAATCGTTCCGGCCAAAGACGTCATAACCAAAGATAGAGAAGTCGCTGCTGCTAAAGAATCCTTAAATGAAAGTTTGGCAAGAACTGTTAATATATCAGAGAGAATTAATATCACAGCCACCAGACTGAACATCGTTGTCATGATGGTTTTATTTTCCCCAATAGAAGATACAGCTTTCAAGTCCAATGCCAAAACTGCCAAAACAGATCCAAGAATTATTGCCGATTTCAACAGTTGAGTTCCTGGTATAAAAGAAAGTGCTCCAAGAGCTGCCGTCAAAACCCCTAGCATAAGAGTTATTGCTGTTATGGATTTTGCTGCTTTTGACGAATCAACACTTCCCATTATTTTAAACGAAGCTCCAAGAGACAAAAGTATTACCGATATACTTGCAACTCCAGATATCAATTTTGGAGTATCAATCTTTGCCAGTTTCTCGAGCTGTGAAACCATAGCTACAAGAAAAGCACTTAACGCGACTATTGTCCCGCTCGCTTTAAGAGCACCGTTTGCACCCTTCGAAGCTTTTCCTATGGCTAATGTTAATGCCGACACACCAAGAATCATAGCACCAAACACCAAAAGTTTCGGTCCAACGTCTGACGGTAACTCCATTTTGAACAATTTGTTTAGAGCCAACACCATAATGTATACCGAAGCCGCCATGGATAGCATGGGTCCCAAATCTATCTTCGATCCAGCGGTCTTATTTGCCTTGCTAGCAACAATGGATAACATTGCCATTCCAACAAATATACTTCCTAAAACGAAGATCTTCTCACCCCAATCATTTGGAAAATTCATTTTAAACAATTTGTTTAGAGCCAACACCATCACACCTACCGACAATGAAAACATCAGTATTCCAGAAGAAGCTAAAGCAATGCTTTTACTCCCCTTGGATATGGCGGCCCCAACAAGACCCATAACACCCACCATAACAATAACTACTGAAGCAACTTGTTCGATTAAATCCAAACTCTGCTGTACACTGGTCTTATCGATCTTTCCACTCTTAAACATGTAAGCGATTCCAGCGATCAAACCTACGATCAGAAGTACAGCCTTTGCGATGTCTTTTACGGTCGTTGCTATGAGTTTTACAGATATACCTAAAGCCATCTTATTGAAAGCTTTCCCTATCTTACTCGCAAAAGCAAATAGAGCATCGTTGGCAGTCTTTGCAGCCTTCAACGTTCCAGCGAGTTTATTCACAGCGTTTAATAAAACATAGGATAAACCAGCCAACGCCGCCGAAACAGCCACAACTTTTTCCACATCCAGTAAAGATAATACTGCCACAGCTGCCGCCAGAATAAGAATGGCAGTTGCAACTTTCTTCAAAGCATCAGCATTCAGATCTCTTTGATAAGCCAGCATAGTTTCTTTTAGAGAATCTGCCAGCATCGCAAACTTCTTCGGAATGAGACCAAATGTCTCAGCTGCTTTATTTATATCTTTACTCATTTTGAGAGTGGTAACAATAGATGCAATTCCCGTAAAAACAGAAGCCAAGGATTCGAAATTCATTCCTTCAAACATTGGGCCTATTTTTTCTTTAACCCATTTCTGGAATTCGAGGAATTTCTCCTTAACACCTCCTAATCCGGTCTTACCCTCGACACTTCCATTCATCTCGGTACCGAGTATTCCGAAAGCAGACTCCAAAGTAAAGAAACCCTGCGTAAAATTATCAAAGAACGGTGTCCCGAAGGCGGAGTCTTTCAGTCCTTTAAAAAACTCTTCTGCGGTTTTCGCAAGATCCCTAAACCCATTTATCATAAATGTTGGATCGACTTCTGCAATTTTTGTGGACAAATAATCAAGACCTTTTGCAAACATTTCCAAAGCTTCGTTTGCTTTTTCGGGAATGATATCTTTTGCTTCGCTCTTGAAATTCGCCAATCCAACAGCTGCCTTATCCAAATATGGTCCTACAACCTCCCCAAACTTATTAAGAACTTTTCCGAATGATTCCAAAACCTTTTGTACACCTGGAAGGGAACCCGTACTCTTTCCGAAATCATATAACTTAGTTATGGCTTTACCGAGAAATCCCATAACACCTGATATCCCGGAAGATACTAAATCATAGGATTTCTTTATATTAGGAGATTGTCTTACCCAATCTGTAAAACCGGTAAGTAAATCTCCCAAATTCCCAGCACAATCGAGAAAAGAAGTTCCCAGTGCATTTACCGGAATCTCTATTGGAATAAACGCTCGTACAAACTTAATTAAAACGTCTACGCCAAGTCTAAATACGCTGAATAATCCCTTTGATGCACGCCTAAGATCGTCACTTCCTTTCTCAGATAAGCGCAATTTAGACGTAAGATTCTCAAAAGCCTTCGCAACGCTCAACACATCTTCTGCAGAAAAATTTAGGAATACATCCGAAAAGGCTCCGCCCAATGGTTTAAGAACCGACAGTAACCCTGAAATGGCATTCTTTCCGGAATTCACTCCGCTATAAAATATGTCGAGAGGAGTTGACATATCTATATTTTGAATTTGCGCGGATAAATATTTGACATTGTCAAGAAACCAAGTTGTAAAGTCTTTTGCAAGGGATCTCTGATTTCCATAAGCTTCATCCATGGATTTCACGAACATGTCAGTTGTGATTTTTCCGTCATTAATCATTTGAATAACGTTCGCGCTTAAAAGCTCTGTTCCATTCATCAATTCATCAATGGCGGTTTTTGTAGCATACGTCGCTCTTATGCTTCCGTCGCTAACGCCGTTCAAATATTTGGTAAGCTTGTCTACGATCGGAACTCCAAGATTGCTGAAATTCTGAATGTCCGATAATGCGACATTTCCTCTTTCGGAAATAGTGTCGAATAAGCTAGAAAAGGCTTCCTCTGTTCTTCCAGTCTGTGTAACTAATCCAGAAAGCGCACTGGTTTTTGTATCATAAGCCAAACCCTTCTTTACCGCATTTATCTGAACTCTCAGAACGTTGAACAGGCCAACCAAATCACTGTTCTGCTCGATAAGCGGTGAATAAAACTCAGCACCAATTCTCGCCAAAGCAGATTTCATGTTGGAGAAAGCACCTGTAAAGGTTTCATTTGCCCTTTCTGCCGACTCAGCAAAAGCATCAGTCATAGCCGCAGAGAAAAGCGAAAAACTGATAGCACCCTTCGAGACTAGGTCACGAATATCTCCCTCGGTAACTTGCATTCCGTTGCTTATTTCGTAGACGGTCTGTCTTATGTTGTCATTTACCTCAACAGTACCATCATTAATTTTATTGACAAAATCAGAAATTGTGGATGCTGCATTCAAACCTCTACTGGAAAGCTGAAGAAGCTGATCTCCCATCAACCGTCCATTACCTGCAACCGTAGTAAATATTCTGGATATACCTTCGTATTCGCTATTGGTCATAGCAGCGACACCTACAATACCTCTAAGAGCGCTTAGCATTTGATCTCCAGCCTCCAAACCAGAAGCTGCGAATTGGGATGCTGCTTTAGCCGCTTCATCGTAGGCATAAGCCGTTCCATCCACGGACTTCATCGCATCATCCATAACTGCTTGTACTCTTATCTCGTCTTTCAACAAAGCCTGCAGCTGGAAATGGGCGTTCTCGATATTCATCGCTCTTCTTTGACCACCACTGACGATCGAATCTGTAACAAATCCGATGGCAGTCTTAAATTTACCTGTTACGGCATCAGTCAGATTCTCGATGATCCGCATTCCGACAATTCCGAAAGTTGAAAATCTTTGCTGTAATGCATCGATGCCGGCCGCAATTCCATCTAAAGATACATTCTTTGCAGCTTTGTCAAGATTTTCAAATCCTTTTGTGGCGTCGGTCATTTTGAGCGCTTCTTTTAAACGACTCAAACTATTGGTTGTTTCTTTAACCCCTGATTCGAATTGTTTATTGTCGAATCGCATCTCAACAACTCGTTCATCAATAGTCCGACTCATGACGTAACCTCCTTCCATGCAGCATCTGCCATATTTTCAAATATTGGTCTTAATGCCGGATTTATATAATCTAATCCTTCAACCCACCTGCCATTTCTCGTAGCGTGTCCATATTGGATAATGAGGGCTATATTAATACCTCTGTGGATATTATAGTTATTCCACTGAATTGATAAATAGTTCTCATTTTGAATTATTTCGTATCCCCAAGAAGCGGCAGTTAAACCAGTATCAACCGGGGTGGCGTTGGATAATGCTTCTACTCCCAATTGAGCGTACTTTTCCAAAATCCTTCGATAATCTCTACCAAATGATTTTTTAAGAAATTTTTCAGTCTTTCTGAAGTCGCCTTTTTGTCTTATAGAAATCATTTAGACCACCACCTCGGTTACTGTTATAAAAGATCAGATCTTTTTCAGATACTTGTCGTAGCAGAAACCGACGTACATAACACCATCGATCACCACTTCAACATAAAGCCAACTGTAGGGACTCCCCTTGCAAAGATAGCCGTAATTCCGAACGGTAACACCCTTGGGGATTACACAAAGGGCTTTTTTGTTTGTTCCGGCGGCATCCCTGCAATACAGATCGGCCGTTGTAACATACTTTCCGGCATAAGATTTATCCAGATTGGTTGCTTTTCCATTACCGATGACCCTCTTTGTTACCGGCTGACTCTGATCCTGCTCGGGAAGGATTGTGGTTGCTGCAGAACCATTCAGGATACGGTTTATCTCAGCCTGAACCTCTTTGTAGTTGTAACCGAGATCTTCTATCATTTTCTGCCGATTGGGCTGGTTACCATACATCCCGGCTATGGCGTTTCTGGCAATATCCTTAACGCTGAAATTGGTCACCGAAGCATTAGGAATTACGATGTTCGCTGCATTTGTATATCTGGGGGTGATGAAACCACGAATGTAACGCCCATTGATATACAATGTCCTCCGCTTTACAGAATCGCTGTAATTTCCTTCGATCACGATCATGTAACCAGAAGCAGGATTCACATACTCGATAATGCCAATGTGATCGGGCCACCCATGATTATCACTGGCGGCGTAATTCTTGTCATCTTCCCAATCATACAAAACAGCATCCCCAACATCGGGAATGAAATTGTCACTCTCAATCCAAATCCCCATATTTGCGGCCAGCTTCTGAAGATTACCGCAGGAAATTTCAATCGGCATAATAGCAGTGTAGCCAGTCTTGATAGCAAGAGCGGACCAAAATGCCGCGCACCAAGACCATGTGTATTTCATCTTGAGATTTCTGGGAAGTATTGCTGCCGGAACAGAGTTATACACATCGATAATCTCCCGATAACTTCCATCTTTTTCATTCTTTCCAACCCAAGCTCTAGCCTGATTGATAACTGCTAAACGACTATACTCACTCATTATGAATTTACCTCCTTAATGTTTATTCATCCCTTTGTTCGATATTTTAGGCGGCGCTCATTGTTAATTCTATCTCTTTCTAGCGCGGCCACTCTTGGATCTTTCCTGATTTTTCCAGTCGAGTTGGGATTTGCTTCGTCGTTTTTGGTGCTGACAGTCTTTATTAAAGCGAGCAATTGGTTCAAATGCCACTTTTCAAAAGAAACTGGAATGTTAAGCGATATCATCCAGTAATAGATTATTTCTGCCGTAACGATTTCTCCAGCCCTTCTGGAGTAGCCCATCTTCACTTTCTCATCCGAAAATGTAGTGGCTGTCATCGGATCCCTTATATACTCCGATATCGACTTTAAAGAATCTTCTGGTATCAGATAATAAGATAAAGGATCGATGCCCGTGGAATTGAGGGTCATAAACCGTATGTAATCAATGACTTGCTCAAACGACAATTCAGTGGAAAGAAAAGGAACATGCCACTTTCCTTCCCATTTCCTTAATGATATCAAAGAATGCTCCAACTGGATCTTCGTATCTTTTATGTCGAAAAATTCTCCACGGGAATCATCGAAAATACCCTTTCTACCAGGAATGAATATTTCAAGCATTCTGGGCAACTGCGGGATTGGAATGTTCTGTCAAAGTTTTCGGGATGAGATCTTTCACTTCGGCAGGTATACCGTCCGGATTCTCGCGAATGGCTTCGGTTATTGCATCGACCATCTCAGCAGGGATTATTTCTGTAACAAACTTTGCAGCGGCCTCTGCACTGCTGACCAATTCTGAGAAAAGGATCGAATAGGCTTCTGTCTCCAGGAAAGCTTCCTTCACTTCTTTGGTTCTTTTGAACTGCCTGCCGTCAATGGATCTTTCACCATATGACATATAAATGAGCTGATCGATAAACTCGAGTGCCTTCTTCCCGTTCCGCTCTTTCCCGATTTTCTCCAGGACCTTATCCAGCGTGTAATCCCCCTCCGTAGCCATAAGCTTTATAATGTCAGCCTTGTTCAGATGGAAATAAAAATCTTCTTTACGCTTATTCCCGAGATAATCGGTGTATTCTATTGTTCTACATACCATTTCGTAATACCTGCCTTTCCAAAGAAGAGGATCCCGTTTTTAGAGACCCTCTTTGATTATGAATTTTCGATCCTTAAAAACTTGACTCTACCGGGCCGGAAACAACACCTTCCAGAATTGTCTTGAGTTCATCGGGAAGCGGAAGTCTTCCATCCTCGGTGTCTGATCCGTAGAGAATTGCCTCGATAGCTTCCATTGCCTCAGGGCCTGCTTCGATGGAGTCGATCTCGAGAGACGAAGCCGGCTTAAACGGTTTTCCATCGGGACCTTTTCCGCTTACTGCAACGCCAGTGGTACTGATCTCGTAACTGAATGTGATTGCTTCCGGGTTCTCATTCACTGTGGAATGGGATTTCTCAGACGGAGAAGCGGAGCATCCATAAATCAGATGAAGGATATAACCGTAATCTTCCCCTTCCGTATCATTTCCTTTCTTGGTTCTGTATGAGAATCCGAAAGTGTTTCTCCTCTGCTGCCCCAAGGTGACGCCCTTGATCAGGGTGGATTCACCATTGCAGGCCTTCCATTCATCGGGATAGGTGTAGCACTCGATCGTAAGACCCAGCTCTTCTGCCGATTTCAGATTCAAATATTTGATGTTATCCGCCCAGAGGGGATTATCTTCCGCTCCAGAAGGGTTCTCGGTAACGGTAACCAGTCCGTTCCAAGCTACGCCCTTGGGATATCCCCCGTCTTTCTGGGGATAGAGAACGCCGTGATCAACACCTGTCTGGAAAAAGCGTTCCCCAATCTGATCCCATTTGATCTTAGACATTGTTCATTCCTCCTTTTTTATTCATAGAATATATCAATTAGATACTCTACTGCAGCTTCATGTTCAATTCTGCAACCTCTTTTCTTTTCCCAACCCTTTACAAAATATACGGCATCCACTTCTGCCATAAGTTTAAGAGATTCGGCTAAATAAGCCAACGGGGGATTATTGCTTTCATCGAAACGATGATCGTTGATAAACGTGTCAGCAATTTCATACCCCTTATTCCGAAGAAAAGAAACGGCTTGTTTTCTTTCTTCAAAAATTTCTTCTTCCGTTTTTCCACTCATAGGTTGGCATATCATGGCTTTTTTCATTCAATAGCACCTCAAAAAAATATTGTCATAACAAAATGGTTCAAACCCTCTGCTACGTAATTTCTACTGGAACCGACGCTAAATGGAAGTTCCAACAGCTTATCAGGAATTAAACTATCGGGATTCGGATCGATGACTGTTACATCGTATCTTCTCTTCACAATATATGGACGATTATCAGCATATTTTATATCCATATCTGGACAATCATACCGTATGCAAGGATACCTCATAGCCGAATTCGAAGGCGATCGAAAATACACACGGCGGTCTTCTCTATTTTCATCATCCAAATATGGTTGCATGATCTCGCACAGAATCTCATGAAGATCCAACCTTGATCTAGCCATTATATACCTCCCCGATTTCCAAAATTAATCTTGGATAACTTACCTCAACCGTTGGAACCTTCCATTTCACTCCGTTCCAGATAATGTACCGAATAGAGGGATAATTTGTTTTAAAGTACAAATCGGCGAGAATGCTTATACGATTGGAAACTCTGAAATTTTCATTCTGTTTTCCACTTTCCTCGCTGAATTTCCTATAATTGTATATCACATCGCCTACATAATGTCTTTCGACAATCGATGGAATCCATATCCCGGATCCAGGCGGAGTCTCAATATCCCCTTCCCAGAATCCTATATTACCAGAATACTTCATAAATTATCCCTCCATTATGAATCCTCGGGCTTTAATAAGTGGAAGCCGGAGTAACCGTTGAAGAAGCCTCATCACGCAGCAGTGTAATTGCGGAATAGGGCTTCACAAGAGCGCCAGAGAAACGATCCTCCAGCAAATACTTCATCTGGTTGTAATCCAGGTCGAAATCCTCGAAGAAGTTGTCCGGATTAACCTTGGGATTCCTCCCCATCTTGTAGTCGGTCATATTGACGATGATACCAATCAAAGGATACTCGGTTTTGTTGTATTCAACCTTGTGCCCTTCCATGGGTTCCACCGTTACGATCTTCTTAACCCGAAGGGCTGTGGCAACTTCCTCTACTGTCTTGTAGATTCTGAGACCGTTATTGTCTTCAAGAAGCAGCATCTCCGTGAGAACATCCTCCGTTGTATAGAAAGTCGGATTTCCAGATCCTTTATAACTCTTACGGGACCGGAGGGCAGCTCTCATTATCGCTTTCGCGTATTTACTCTCGTCATCACCGGAGTTCTTTTTAACAGTTACGGTTATGTTGAACAAAGGAACATCACTGGCAATAGGCCGGATATACTGCTCCTGAATCTTATCAGGATCATCCGCAAGACGACCATCACCGATAAGCATTGCTCTGGCTTTCTCCTCATTCATCATAATACGCATCTCACTTTTAACCCAAGGGATCACCTCAAACTCCGTAACATCCAGGATATCGTCCCGGTCAAACTGCTGCTTCTTATATACGGTCTGAGGATCGGTCTTTCTCTTCAAGAGGGAGAACACCTCCGACTTCTTCTCTTTACCCTTGATATACCCCTTTGCTCTGGCTTCATCCTCAGTAATATCGGCAAACATGGTCTTGATCCTTGCGAACGGACTCTTGCTCACGTTGGTAAGAACATCCGTAACCCACTCCATATTTCTGGAAATGAATTCCGGGGGCATATTTAAATTCTTATACTCGGGGAACAACATGTCCATATCATTAATTCCGTAAGTACTTGTTCCCGTGGCAACTTCCATCCCAGTGGTATCAATAGAATGGAAAAATTCGCCTTCCTGGAGATTTACTTTAACGGCTTCCCTAAGAGATCTGGTGTTTCTTGCATCCTCCAAAATCTTTGTCTTTAAGGCATGGGAAATAACACCAACGTTCCCCTGATCCTCAGGTGTTTTTCCTTCAAAAACATTATGTTTCACTTCTTCACCCTCCTTTTCTTCATCGTCCTCGCCGTCCTTAGAAGCAACCTGACCGATCACGATAGCTACCGCTTTCTTCTGAATATCGGTCAAACTATTTAGAACTTCTCCAACAGTGGGATCTTCCTTTTCTTTACTTCCTTTACCAGCCTCATCCCCTTCTGCGGCATGCGAAACAATCCCTTCGCTTTCCTGAATGATGATATCTTCCCCAGTGTAGAAAATGCCCTCTTCATCATCCTCATCGAAAGGATATCCGTGCGACACAACCGATTCGATAAATGCCCCGGGATTTGCCCCTGCTAAGACAAGGCTTACTTCTCTGATAACACCATGCATAACTTCATTTCCGGCTGCCTGAACATTGGTCGCCCAAATACTCATGGATGTTACATCCCCATGCTTCACTGTATTTTTGGCGTGTTCGCCTGCCGGAGTATTGTTGAAATATGCATAGGCATAGACACCTTCTGCTCTATTCTCCAGATATGCATGGCCAAGAACTTTCTCAACTGCGTTATGTTCATGGTTCCACACAAGCGGGACCTTCTGTCCGTCCTGAGCTTTAAAAGCGCCAGATTTTATAACTTTTCCATCCAGACATTTTAAGTTATTCTTCGATGCCCAGCCACAAAAGTCATATCCTTCATAACCCATTAACAAAACCTCCTTTACCTAATATTTCAAAAGATCACGAATTCCAAACTGTTTCGAAAAACTTTTGAATCAATATTTTCGCTTGACCCCTTTATGTGTAATCTTTGAAAACGATCCATTTATTTTTCTTCCGCATTTTGAATTTCCGATCCTTCATTTCTTGAATCCGGTAATGCTTTAATTCCTTCTTTTGATTGATTAAGATTTGCATTGACTAACTGATCTGCTTTTGGATCGCTGGACGGTCTCAGACCAATTATCTCTCGTATTTCGTTTGAGGTCATGATTTCGTTTCTTGTAAATGTGTCCGCAATCTTGGCAAGCTGTTCTACCGGAACCAATCTGAATGGATCCTGGAAGAATCTTATTGCCTGACCTCTTGTGCGGGCAGTCTTTGATAGCCATTTTCTATCCATCTCCTCCGTTATGGCGGTCATGATTGGCGATATGGTGCTATTGTAATACTTCAACATCGTATACTCATCAGCCGTACCGTCAAAGATAGAAGAAGACAAACCCATCTGATTAAACAAATCTTTTGTTAAGCTTTCAGCCTGCTCCCACAAATTGTTGTCAATGCTCCTATTAAGTTGAATCACTTGCTCCGTCGCATCGATATATGCTATTCCAAGCTGTGTATCTCCACTTAGTTGGCTTTCTATATCTTTGCGCTTTTGTTCCGCCTGCTGCTTTCTCGATTCATTCTTTATAGTGTATGGGAGCTTGATAATCATGTTGAGCTTTCCAGAACTACTCTCGTCGTTTGTCTTATCCAACTGACTTAAAACTCTGGTTAGTCGTTGAAGAATCGAATTCGAGCTGTTCATGATAGAGTAAAACGGATTCTCTACAATGACACAAATTCTTTTTTCAACAAGTAACTGCTGCTTTTGTCCAATTAAATCGTTGTATAATTCAATACGGACCTTGGTGGGAAACCACTCAACAATCTTTCCAACCCGAACTTTATATATGGCGTATGAATCAGTGTCGTCTGGGGAATCGTCCATTTCGTAGGGAAATATG
This sequence comes from uncultured Porphyromonadaceae bacterium, assembly GCA_947176285.1. Taxonomy (GTDB): domain Bacteria; phylum Bacteroidota; class Bacteroidia; order Bacteroidales; family Muribaculaceae; genus Lepagella. Next base: position 4,857 of record CAMWQF010000022.1, on the reverse strand, counting down.
GCGATAACTCCTTCATCGAGCATGGAAGCAACTGCGTCCTGAATCATGGCCCTTCCAGTCTGATCGATATTTGCATCAGAGCACAGAACATCATTCAAAGAACTGTCTATGGTGCTCTCATATTTTCCATCCTTGTTCAAACGAACATGTCTAACATTAATGGCTGCACAATCCACAGCAATTCTGTTGATTATCGTAGCCACAATAGTCTTCCCGTTCACACTCCCTAACAAATTCCTATAGGGAATAAAACCGCTGTAGTATCCGTTTGAATAGGGTGGGTAATCATTGGTGGGATCTCTTCCTAAAAATGCATTCCAGGTATTTCGTAACCTCTCACCTAGCGAGGGCATTTTAATCACCGACCTTTCTAATATTTACCTTTCGAAATGTGTTCAGGACGACCCCCAAGCATTGCAACATTTCTCATTGATTTTGAATTTTCATGGGCAGCTTTAATATACCGATCTCCAAGCTCCATTATATCCTTGAATTCTGGGCTATTAATGTTACTTTCACCAATTTTCGAAAGGGTCTTCTGAAATATCTGGGATCCTTTATATTCCAATCGGGTTACAGCTCGTTGCGACTCAACCGCTTTTTCAAAAGCTTTGTTAACTCTCTTCTGAGTCGAAAATATACTATTGGCACGTTTCTCAGCTTTGGCGAAGTCCTTGTCAGCTTTTGCCTGGGCCGCTTCTCTTTTTTTCTCTATTCGGAAAAGTCTCTTACCAGTCTTCTCCAGTCTCTGATAGGGGCGATCACCAGAACCCCATTTATACCGGCCGGAGCGTTCTTTTACGCCTGTGTGAGCTAAAACCATTATTGCTTCCATAGTAATCACCCCCTTCTTAATAAAATGCGTCTGGATTCTGTTTGTATGCTATATAAGCATCCATCATCGCGGCGACATTGTCAATCTTTTCGTCATTTCTGAGTTTGTACAACTTCCTGTTTCCATTGGTGTCAACTAAAGCGATGCAATTTCCCATAGAAAATACCATCAACAATTCATCGAAAAGAAGAAGGCGATCAAAAGCCAATTTCTTCAATTCGCCGAGAGGTACCGATTCGGTTTTTGCGCCCTGTATTACTTTTACGATTCCGTAAGGGCCATTTTCTCTTTCCCATCTGTCCATGAACTCTTTTGCATTATATGGGTCATATCCAACCGTACATACATCATATTCGGTATCTAAGATGAACTGATCCAAATCATCATAAACCTCCATCATGTCCAGAACCGTTCCTGGCATGACGACCAAAGTTCCTTCTTCCATGAATTCTCGATATTTTTGATGCATAGCTGAATGGAGACGATCCATTGTTCTTTCAGTTATGTATGCTCGAACCTTTACACCGAAAGCACCGCCCGGAAGAGGAAAAAGAAAAGTGAAAGCACAGAAATCGTCACCTCTTGAAAGATCTACTCCCATAGAACATGGCATTTTCCAATAGTCCCGCTTTCTCTCTTGAGGTAAGGTCTCTTCATATGTGAAATAATATGTGTATCCCTCTGTTGGTATCCCAAACCTTTTTGCCAATATATCATTCCTAGCAGATGGAACATTTTCAGCTCTCTCTACATCCAAATGATAAGTGTCAAATTGAACAGTATATCCGAGATTCGGATTCGCCTTTACCCATAATTCTGGATAATTGATCTCATTTAGATCATCAAGCTTATACCACCAAATAGATACATTAGGGGCATAATACTCCCCCTTGAGAATGGACATTAATTCCATTTTTATACTATCGCCAACGCCGTTCCGAATTGTTCCTTCCGAACTCGTTGCAATAATAAGGTAGTCCGAAATTTTCGACGAGCCCTGTTCAATTGCGCCAATGGGGTCTTCTCTGATATCACAAGATAACCACTCATCAACTGTGGCTGTCTTGAATCGGTACCCTTGAAGTTTTGGTATTGTCATCGGCACAATTTTTAGCAGAGAATTTGTAAGAAAGTTCTCAATCCCTTTTTTTGTAGAAACCAATTTCGGTCGATTCGCCTTGGATCCGGTTGTATTTTGAATGGAGCCCATCGTTAAAAACTTGAACAGCGGACCTCTGGATCTGGTGATAGCTGTTCGGAATGGTCCAAGAACTTCATCCGCTTGTTCCATGGTTGGAGCAACAGCAACCTGCTGTGTTGTAGATGTGTCCATCACAAGACCGTATGCCTGATGGGTTTCGTCATACAAAGTCTTTGAAGCGCCTCTACCAACAATTAGGTATTGCTTATTGGTAAGTCGTTTTTTTACAACTTTTGTAACATACCGTCCTCCGTGACCATCTTCATTTGGTTGATAAACACTCCTTCGAACAAAGAAATACCACCCATAAACCTGCTCAGCCCAAAGCTTAAAAGAATCTAACAAATGAAGATCAGTTCCGTCAGTAAGAGTTAATTCGTTCTCGCAAAAACGTATATAACCTTCAACTGCTTGGTCGTCATAAAAATATTTTGGATTTCGAATCAAGTCGTCAATTCGATTCATCTCCATGGAAATCGTTTCGCATACTGGAATCTCTCGATTTAACACCCTTTCCCGAAACTGTGCGTAGTATTTTGGAGTGGCGGTATTGGACAGACTCATGACTTAGCTTTCTCCTCTTTCTTTCCGCCTTTTTCGATAAGAATCCATGGATCTTTCTTACCTTGAGGAGTGGAGTTATAAATCTGAGCAAGAACGTTATATGACTCTGTGGCGATCTTAGTCCATTCCGTAGCCGTCTTGACGTTCTTCATGATCTTATCCATTTTTTGCATATTTGTCTGAACTTCTTTTTCAGCATAGGACTTTATTTTCTGAGTGGTATCGATCCGATTAGCTACGGTTTGAAGCTGCTTATTGGTAAGCATTCCGGCTTCAGCATATTTCAGAACCTCTGTTGCAGATCCGGATTTCAGAACTCGTTCCTTGTTGGCTTCCATTAACCGCAATCTTTCAGCTTCTGCTTTTTTAGCAGCGCTTTCTTTCCGCTTTCGCTTAAACTCCCTTTCCTCGCTTATTTTCTGGAATACTGATTTCCGCTTCTCCAGTCTCTGATAGGGGCGATCACCAGAACCCCATTTATACCGGCCGGAGCGTTCTTTTACGCCTGTGTGAGCAATGACTAATTCTGGCATTTCATCACCTCCTTATTCAAAAGTTTCAGAGTAATTGGACTGATCATATAATCGCCATTCAACTTCAGCGAGCTGATTCTTCAATTCCTGCAAAACAAAAGAACTAGTAGGGGGGTCCCATCCTAGTCTAGTCTTGTAGTATAAATACATCTTTATAGACTCTCTCTGTGATTTTGAAAAGTCTTCACCAAGATAATCTTCAAAAGTATCGGAGCTTGACTCAATGATGTATCCATTCTTCGGACCCACTCCCATCTGTGATAGAGAGAAGATTCCGGAATTAATAAGCATCATGATACTCAAATCAAAGTCTTCTATCTCTGGACTTAAACCTAGAAGAGCTTTTATCGAGTCCAAAATGCTATCGGTCAAAGTGGTCATTTAAGTCACCCCCTTCAAAGATCGCGAAATGGAACCAGACTCTCCAGTAACATCCCGCTCTGAAATTTCATCTTGTACTATGGATAAATTTTCTGTGTAGATATACCCTACTTTATCTCCAAACTGTATTTTGTAATAGTCGTATACGAGATCGAGCACATCAACAATTGTCCCAGGAGGCAGAGGTTCCAAAACCATTGTGTAGGGGGAGGGGGAGCTTCTGATAATTGCTGTTCTTAAAGTTATACCGGTAATCGGTTCCTTCGTATGACCCGAAGAACTAGCCATAGATTTCGATTCTATCTTTTCTCCCTTTCTCATCATGGTACAACCTCCTTATTGTTTCCATGGGCATGTATCGTTTTCTCTTCTTTCCATTTGATCTGGAAATAAATTCTTGGATTCAACTCCATAATGTATGACATTGTGTGTATTGAAAGAGACCGATATCAAATTCTCCAGATCGAAGATTTTTCCGTTTCTACGTAAAATGTCATCAACCGTGATAGGCTCCAAATGATGAATGTAAATCTGTCCCTTGATCGGGTGTTCCATGTGGCCCAGATCAAATCCATTATCTCTTATGATCACCATTCTACGAACTTTCTTCCACTCAGAAGAATTGTAAAGCATTTGGTTGAGGTATCTTTTACCACCAAATGTTTCAACTCCTACGGAAGCAGAAACTCGAAGGTAATTTAATCGATCTTCAAAAGATTCAATTTTCATCAAATCCGAATACGTCCTAATACTCATCCCCATACTCTCCATAATCATCGTAAGAGTAATCACCCTTATAACTTTTGAAAGCCTCCATCGCTTCCTCAAAAGCCTGTTGGCTTGTCTCCTGCATTTGCATATGTTTTATCTTAGCATCGGACAATTCTAGCTCAGACTTCAACTTCTCCATCTCCAATTTAAACTTGGCAGTTCCATAATTTAAAAGAGTAACTATTATTTGAGAAGATGCCGAACCATCCCTAAGTCTTTGTTCAGCAAGTTCCACAGCAAGGTCTACCAGCTGATTCATCCGACCTTCTCCAGTTCTTGCCGGTAAGGGTTTTGATCTGGTTACTTTTTCTTTTGTATGTCTTTTGGAATTGGTACTCACGATTTAACACCTCTTTCTTACCAAAACCCTTACACTTTTATCAAAAGAAAATAATAAGAAGAAGACTAACCGCTGGATTCGAACCAGTCTTTTCCAACTCAACGAGCTGGTGTTTTACCTCATAAACTAGTGTTAGTCTCCCCCCCTATATAAGGGTAAGATTTTTTCACGAATTTTTAGGAAGCGGCAAAGCGGATTCGGAAAACATTTTAAGAAAATGTCCCTCCGGGGA
>CAMWQF010000021.1 GCA_947176285.1 uncultured Porphyromonadaceae bacterium | reverse complement strand
GGATTTTTATCCTGAAAGACACGTTTTGCAAACTTCTCACTAATAATTGCTTCTCCTGCTTTCAATACCTTGATCTTCTTGCCGGTGATTGCAGAACGAAATCCTGCATAGTCCGCATATGCTGGATCAATAATCATGTCGAAAATATGACCTTTACGTATAGTAGAGTCCAATAAATGAAACTCAGAGTTTATGGTTCCGGGCTGACCGTTTGGTACAGCGATTTTTTCTACACATCTCGGACCTCCGTCTTTCTTGATGGCACGTATTATATCATTGTTGATCCTGGCTTGTTGTCCATCTTCAACGGAAAAGAACTCTAACTGATATGCTCTATCATAGTAAGTTTCGTTAAAGATTGCCGGTAAGCGGAATCGTGATATCAACGAATGTGTGAAAGCGAGAGTGACGATACCGACTGCTATGCTTAGCACGCTGATAGTGGTCTGAAGTTTATACTTCATCAGGTTCCTTACGGCAACCTTTAGATTGTGTAAGATCATATTCATGTCTTAGTCTTTAAGTTCTTAATCTTTGAATTATGTTGCAAAGATAAAGCAATATGAACTAAGAGCAAAGAGTTTACTCCATTCAAAATGCAGATTGTATGAAAATCATACACTTCTCTGTATGATTTTCATACAATCAAGAAAAAATGATTAAAAAAACGCCGAAAGAAAATCCTTCCGGCGCCCGAGTGATGTGCGAATATTAGAGCCCATCTCAAATTTATGAGATGGGCTCTAAATCAAAGTAATTCCTTTATGGCTTTGATGTATTTGGAATGATTACGGAGATCTGGCCTTCCTTTAGCATTTCCTTCTCTATCCACCAGAATATAGAATGGAATGCCATCTACGTCAAAACGATCGCGGATGATCTCAATCTGTGGTCGTGTGAGTTTATAGTGAATACCTCGTATATTAGGTATCATCTCAAGGTATTTATTGGGATCCGATGTTTCGTCTGCAATGTAAATCCATACTATGTCTTTATCTGAAAGTTCATTATCCTTAAGAGGCTCTGTTGCCTTTAATGCTCCACGACATGGCCCGCACCATGTGTTCCAAAGATCTACCATCACAACCTTTCCCTTATGCTCAGCGATGATTGCATCAAAAATCTCTGAATCCGCAACTTTTGGAGTTTCTCGGAAACACTCCACTGAGTTAATTTTAGCCAATGCTCGTTTTGAATTTTGATACATTGAATCGCAAGCGGCAGCGAAGAATGGATTTGACAATGTCTTTAGTTCCTCAAGATCTTCTTGGGATAGAGAAGAGTCTTTGGCACGTGATGCCATTTTTATATACATATTTATTGACTTAGACAAATCTCCCTTTACTCCAAGTGCATTCCAATCAAGAGACCCAATACTCTTGTCTTCCATAAGAAGCTTGGGATTGTCAATGTCAAACCATATGGTCACGTCCTTCAGGTCTTCATCAGTGAGTCGTCCTGGTATCGAATCAGGTGGAAGTTCTCTTTGCTCCCATGCATCATGCACATTGCGATAGTTATGCTCAAGGAAATACCTATAGTTGGCCATTGCTTCGAGCACTTCATTCTGAAGCGAGAGCATCTTATAATCCTTTACGGCCTGAGGAGCATTCAATTTTGCTATGGAATCGGATAACGCATCATATTTACGTTTCACCATTGACTTGTATTCATCCCCGGTCATATGGTAATATTGAATCAGAATTTCATATCGCAGGAACTGCGCTTATTCTCAGCGTTCTCCGGTCGATGCGAAGCATCAGAAAGCCTTTTGGTTCTCGTAAAAACCAAATCGCGAAGATTTCCAAAGTCATGGAATTTTTGCGGTTTATGCGCGATCTTTTAAGAACTTGCGAATATCACGTTATTCAGTTTCTAACCCTCTCTATCTTGTATTCGAGACCTCGATTTTCCTTATTCTCGTTGAAGTTTGCTCCTATGAGATAGATAGTCCGAGGGTCGAGGGCGAAGCGACCGGCATAGTCCCGTGATTGGATTTGCTCCATCGCCTCACTGACACTATTGTTGTATTTGAATTCGAAGAGATATATGTAGCTGCTTGTGGCGACCTCAATGTCGCTGCGACCTTTATAGCCATTATGCTCAGCAATGGTCTTTGTTCCGCAAAGCACGGCAAGCAGATAGGTAATGGCACGATAGGTGGATTCTCTGTGGTCTTCGCCAGGAAGATCCTTCAGTAGAGTGGCAAGCCTCTGCATGAAGTCGTCCGGACGCCCTTCGAAGAGATCGATTTTGAAGAGTGGGAAGCTAAAAGGGCTGTAAGGATTGTCTGTGGGGGGAGCATATACAGGGAGAAGGTCGGTATAGAAACCTATCTCCACCTCTCGGTTTGGAAAGCGAAGCTCATAGAGGTCAATTTCCCTAATATATCTCCATATAGTCAGATAACCGGTCTGGAACATCAGTGGGATTGGATTGGAATCATTCAGCCCGACAGCAGTCAGTTCTTTCTTTGAACACATTTTCCCATTGATGTCAGGAGGAAAGGTTCCCATGGCTTTAATGCGCTTAACTAAGAACGTCGGGGTTCCTGTAGCGAACCAAAAAGGATCAATTTCCTTTGAGTCAAGGGCATTGAGCACACTGAAAGGATTATAAAGTCTTGAACCTTTTGGAGTGAAGAGATAACCGTCATAATAATCGCGTAGCGCAAGCAGCGTAGACTCGAAATCCTCTTTCCGTTCCTCAGCCAAAGACTCAATTCCAGATCTGAAGTTATCAATTAGTTCCTTCTCAGTCCATCCGCAGATATCAGCGAAAGTATTGTCGATAGATATGTCTTTGAGGTTGTTGAGGTCACTGAAAATGCTGACTTTGCTGAATCGTGCTACGCCTGTTATGAATGCGAATCGGATGTATTCATCCATAGTCTTGAGATTGCCATAGAAGCTTTTTAGCAACTGTTGGTTTTTCTCAAAGAGACGTTCGTTTTTCTCTACGGATAAGAGTGGTTTATCATATTCATCAATGAGAATAACTACCTTTCGGCCAGTTTTTTCGTAGGCAGCTTTTATAAGTGACTTGAAACGTTGGGATATTGTATCTTCTTCTGACTTTCTTCCATATATCTCCTCATAATCTCTTAAATATCCATTAATGATGTGGTTAAGCCCTTCTTCCTGACTGTAGTCTTCAGCGTTGAAATCGAAGCGTAACACAGGACTTGGAGTCCAGTCCAAATCCATGCTATCTGCTGCAAGTCCCTTGAAAAGGTCTCGCCGCCCTTCGAAATAGGATTTCAAAGTAGAAAGCATGAGACTCTTCCCAAACCGCCGTGGACGGCTAAGGAAAATGAACTTGCCCTGCTTTATCAGCAAGGGTATGTACATGGATTTGTCGACATAAGTATAACCCTCTTCAACTATATTGGAGAAGGTCTGCATTCCAATAGGGTATCTCAATTCGCTCATAAATCTCAAAACTTTCCGCAAATATAACTAAATATCAGAAGATAACCAAATATATTAAAACAATAATCATTTTTCTCATAATAAAATCATACACAGTTCTGTATGAAAATCATACACTTTTAAAAATCTGTAAGATGTTTTGTATCATTTTTGCTCAGTAAATCGAGAAAATGATTATCTTTGCATCATGAACTCAAAATATGGAACTATACTGGTTGTCGACGACAACCCTGCAATTCTCACGGCAGTGAAAATCTGTCTTGATAAAGTGTTTGAGCGTATCATCACTTTATCTTCGCCTGATAATATCCTTCTCACTCTTGGGCAGGAGGATATTGACGTTATTCTTCTCGACATGAACTTCTCACTTGGTGTAAATTCGGGTCAGGATGGCTTGATATGGCTTTCGGCTATTCGAAAAAAGCATCCTGATATTCCGATTGTTTTAGTTACGGCATATGCAGATGTAAAGTTGGCTGTAAGGGGACTGAAAAATGGGGCAGTGGATTTTATCACCAAACCATGGGATAACGATGATTTGATACGAACACTTAAAGATGCTATAGACACTTCTAAAGATGTAGAACCTCTCCATGCTATCGAGCGTGACCATATAAGGAAAGTGGTAGACAAATGCAATGGAAATATGAGCAAGGCTGCTGAATTGCTTGGAATCACACGCCAGACTTTATATCGTAAGTATCAGCCATGACGATATTTGTAGCAACTTCTGTATTTTTGGTCATTATTATTATCCTTATTTGGATATATCGCCATCAATGCCTTTTAAGAGATAGGGCAAGTTTGATGCGCGATGCCATGCGCCATAGAGACTTTGCATTCCGTTTGCCAACGAAAGGATTGCTGTTTGGTGAAAAAGCGATGCAGAAAGCTCTAAATGATATGGGGCAAGAGATAGAAAAACTGGAGGCACACAATGAAGTGGAATCATGGCAAAGACTGACTCGCGTATTGACACATGAGATAATGAATGCCACAACACCGATTCGCAGCATAAGTCAGGCATATTTGTCTAATCCCGATATAAAGGATACTCCATATGAAGAAGGAATCCAAGCCATTTATGATACAAGTTCAGGGCTGGCGTCATTTGTAACCAGTTACCGAAAGATGACTCAACTTCAGGACCCCGTTATTAAAGACCTTGATATCAATATTTTCTGCCAAAGTATATCTTCACTCTATTCCGAATTGAATTGGGATATAAAGGTGCCTTTAAGTGTAAAGTGGAAAGTTGATGATAATATGCTTCGCCAAGTGTTTATAAATCTTACAAAAAATGCTATCGAAGCCGATGCAAAATCCATTGGAATTGAATATGTAGAGAATCAAGATGCTTTATTGATAAGCAATGACGGACACTCGATTCCTGACGATGTGGCTCGTGAGATATTTATTCCATTCTTCACAACTAAACATTCCGGTTCAGGCATCGGTTTGTCACTATCGCGTCAACTTCTCTTAAAGCAAGGCTTAATCCTTAGGCTTTCAGAATATCCGAAACGAGGGTATAATGTCACCTTTGTGCTTGAAAAAGACAGGACATAGCGATAATTCCATACATAATAAGAAAAAAGAAACTGTTGCGTTGTCGCAACAGTTTCTTCATATTTAGTTGAAGGGTTGATTACCAGATAATCACTCTTTCAGAAGCAGGACGGAACATCTTGTCGCCATCTTTGATGCCGAAAGCCTTGAAGAATGGTTCTATGTTTTTCAGAGTCACGTTGACGCGGTTTTCTCCGAGTGAGTGGACGTCGCCACTGGTAAGATTGCGGATTTCCGCTTCACGAATGTTCTGAGCCCAGAGATTTGCATAGTTCATATAGAACACCTGCTCCGGAGTAAGACCTTCGATAAGAGCATCTTCGCTTTCCACATCTACGCCTTTCTTCTTCTGGCTATCAAGGAAAGCCGTCATTGCTATGCGGAGACCACCTTGGTCTGCGATATTTTCACCGAGTGTATATTGTCCGTTGGCGAAGAGACCCGGAAGTATTTCAACAGCGTTGAATTGATCGGCAAGACCTTGAGTGAGTTGGCTGAATGCAGCGGCATCTTCTGGTTGCCACCAGTTGATCATGTTGCCGTTTGCGTCGAAGTTACAACCCTGATCATCGAATCCATGAGTCATCTCGTGCCCGATGACTACACCGATACCACCGTAGTTTTCAGCATCACTTGCCTCAGGATCGAAGAATGGTGCCTGCAAGATACCTGCCGGGAAAACTATTTCATTATTGAGAGGATTATAATAAGCATTGATAGTTTGAGGAGTCATTCCCCATTCAGTGCGGTCTACGGGTTTGCCCCACTTCTTAAGATACTCCTTCTGTTCCCACATATTCGCATTGTGGATATTTTCTGCATAACTTAGGTTGGGATCAATCTCAAGTTCTGAATAATCTTTCCACTTATCGGGATATCCTATCTTTACTGTAAATTTATTAAGTTTCTTGAGTGCCTGAACCTTTGTGTCGTCGCTCATCCATTCCAGATGTATGATGTGCTTCCCAAGAGCATTGCGGAGATTCTCAACAAGTCCGATCATATAGTCTTTTGAACTCTGTGGGAAATATTCGTTGACATAGAGTTCGCCGATAGCCTCACCAAGATACCCTTCAGTCACTCCAAGCGCTTTCTTCCAGCGGGGACGCTGCTGCTGCACACCGCTCATGACCTTGCTGAATTCAAAACCTGCATCAGCAAAATCATCACTCATATAAGGAGCGTAACTTTTCACCACTTCCCAAGCATAATAGTCTTTCAATTCGCGATCAGTCAGTTCAGCAGCCAGTTTATTAGCGGCATTGAGTGAACGCGGTTCGGTGACTATGATAGTCTCAGGAGCCTCAATGTCCATTGTCTCAATAAAGAAACGGTCAAGAGGAAGATTGCTCCATTTTGCCTTCACATCTTCATAACTGTAAGGATTATATAGAGCGGGTATGTTGCGGCTTTCTTCACGAGTCAGGGCAGAATCTGCAAGAGCAGTTTCTATCTTCATAACGCTCTTGACGATTCTCTTTGCGTCTTTCTTCGAGTATCCTGCAAGAGTCATGTATTTCTCAATAAGTTTCTGATAAGCATCGCGAACTTCCTTGTTGCGTTTGTCATTAAGCAGATAGTAGTCGCGGTCTCCCATTCCAAGGCTATTGCTGCCCAAATACATGGCATACACCTGAGAGTTAGCAAGGTCCTCCTGAGGGCCGCCACCGATGAGCGGACTGGAATAATTTCTGTGCATCCAAAGGAATAAGTCGGTCATTCCATCTTTCTCTGTTCCTTCAATTTTTGAAAGTATAGGTTTCACAGGTTCTGCACCAAGTTTGTTTCTACGTACAGAGTCCATTCCCTGTTCATAAAGAGTTGCGACTTTATATGCATTTGTGCCAGGCTGAGGATTAGTGGCTGCAAGTCCGGTCACGATTCGGCGTACTCGGTTGTTGCTCGAGTCGTTGAGGATATTGAATGCACCGTAGCGTGCATATTCCGGAGTAAGAGGATGCGAATCCATCCACCCTTTATTGACGTGCTTGTAGAAGTCTGCAGAAGCAGGAGTGTTTGGGTCGATACCCTTAGGGTCAAGGCTCTTTAGATGTTCGGCATGTATGCCTGTGCATACTGCTGCCGATGCTAAAAGCGTGAGAAAATTTCTTAGTCTCATTATTATGAAGTTTTTAGTTGGTTGATTATAGTTTTTGATTTCAATTCAGTTTCCAGCCATTCTTTTTCAGGATGGGAGAGGGGGGTAATCCCACAACCGGCGTAGATCGCTGCAGCCTCTTTCGATACTTTCGCCGACCGAAGGTTAACGAAGAAAGCGGTTGTGCCTTCTATATCATTTGGCCCGCAGAAACCTCCATACATTTCCCTTGGGAATTTCTCATACCTCTTTATAAGTTCAAGAGATTGTATGCGGTCAGAACCACATACTGCCGGTGTTGGGGATAGTTCTGTCAGAAGTTGTCGAAGTCTGTTGGTATAACTATCCTCATATTCTTCAGCGAGGTCAGAAGGAGGCATATAGGCTGAAATTGGAGTGCAAATATGCTCTATTTGACCTGCTTTTTTTGTGAATTTTTTCCCAGCTGTCACAGTTCCGCAGTGTCTGCTGAGTGTGTCTATGATAAAATCCGTCACCATAGCTTGCTCATCGAGGTTTTTCTCGTCCCACTCTTTTTCCTGTAAAGCTACAGGTCGAGTTCCGGCAAGTGCCATAGTAGAAAGAAAATCCCTATCTTTGCGAAGCAGAAGTTCCGGGGATGCACCAATCCAAGTGCCTGTGAGTGACGTGGAAAATAAAAATACGAAAGCGTCAGGATAGGCTGTGCATAGATTATCGAATGTGCCGTCAATATCGATATGGGCATCTATTCGAATCGTTCGAGAGGCTACAGTCTTTCCTCTAATTTCAGCAAGCGAATGAATTATGAATCGTACTTCTTCTTCATAGTCTTTTCTGGTGGTGGAAGAAGGAATATACGAATCTTCCGGCTCGAATCCGTAATCAGGATTGCTGATATCGAAAGGAATAGTCATTAGTCCATCATCAGGATTTACAAATGGGGCTATGACAAAACCTTTAGCGAATCCTTTTATGACACGCTCCGAACCTCCTGATATTATATCAGAGGAGTTAGGAAGTCTATATTTAAACCTGTTCACCAAACAATTCAAAGGGCTCAGCCCCAGTGACTTTAACGTTGATATATTTTCCGGGTTCAGCCTCCGAACCTTTCACATAAATCTCAGGATCGACTTCGGGAGAATCCCACTGGGTGCGACCTATTCGAGTTTCACCTTCCACTCTGTCTACCAGTACACGAACAGTCTTTCCAACCATCTGAAGATTCTTTTGATAGGATATTTCCTGTTGGATTTTCATAAGCCTGTCAAGTCTCTTCTGTTTCACTTCCTGAGGAATATCGTCTGATAGGTTTTTTGCAGCCCAAGTGTCATCTTCTTCACTATATGCAAACGCACCCATTCTTTCAAATTCCTGTTCCTTAACAAATTCAAGGAGCTCGTTGAACTCTTCTTCTCCTTCTCCGGGATATCCTACCATCAAGGTGGTGCGAATTTTTAGATCAGGAACTTTTCGACGCATCTCTGCAAGAAGTTTGCGTGTTTCTTCTCCATTTATATGGCGGTGCATATTCTCAAGCACTTTGTCTGAGATATGTTGAAGTGCAATGTCTATGTATTTGCATACGTTGTCATGACGAGCCATGACATCCAGAAGTTCCATTGGGAAATCAGAAGGGTATGCGTAATGTAGGCGAATCCATTCCACTCCCGGTATCTGTGCCATTTGGTCAATTAATTCTGGAAGCGTATGTCTCCCATAGAGATCTGTGCCGTAACTGCTGAGGTCTTGGGCGATGATATTAAAATCTTTAACTCCCTTTCCTACAAGTTCGCGTGTTTCGTCGAGAATTTCCTCTATTGGTCGGGATTTATGGCGTCCTGTAATAATAGGTATAGCACAGAACGAGCAGAAGCGATTGCAACCTTCTGAAATTTTTAGATATGTACTATGTGGGGGAGTGGTCAGTGTTCGTTCCCAGTCTTTGGGCATATTTTGCAACTCGTCTGATTTATCAGGGAGTTTCTCAATGAAATCTTTCCAATCATATTTGCCATACCAGACATCGACTTCAGGAATTTCCGCTTTAAGATCTTCCATATATCTCTGAGACAGACAGCCCATGACAACGAGTTTGCCTATCTTACGATGCTTCTTTTGATTGCCAAGTTGCAAAATGAGGTCGATCGATTCTTCCTTTGCGTCCTGTATGAATCCGCAGGTGTTCACCACGACCCATTCTCCATTTGGATCTTCTGCATCGTGACGCACCTCATATCCTTTGGCTGAAATTCGACGTAGAAGTCGCTCGCTGTCGATCAGATTTTTGCTGCACCCGAGTGATATTACGTCAATAAGTCCTTTTTTCATCGAAATAGGGTCTTATTTGGTTGCGTTGCCGAAGAGGGATCTTACGAATTCATCGCTGTGGAAGATCTGGAGGTCCTCCATTTTCTCTCCAATGCCAATATATTTCACAGGGATATTAAATTGGTCGCTGATGCCGATGACTACGCCACCCTTTGCCGTTCCATCAAGTTTAGTGACTGCAAGCGCATTCACTTCAGTAGAAGCAACGAATTGCTTAGCCTGTTCATAGGCATTCTGTCCTGTGCTTCCATCAAGAACAAGCAAGACCTCGTGGGGTGCATCCGGCACAACCTTCTGCATTACTTTCTTCACCTTGGAAAGTTCATCCATCAATCCCTTCTTGTTATGGAGACGGCCTGCTGTGTCTATGATGACAACGTCTGCACCTTGCGCTTTAGCGCTACTGAGAGTGTCGAATGCAACAGCAGCGGGATCACTGCCCATTTTTTGCTTGATTACCGGAACTCCGGCACGTTCTCCCCATATGTCGAGTTGTTCTATTGCAGCGGCTCTAAAAGTGTCAGCAGCTCCGAGAATCACTTTGTTTCCTGCAGCCTTATACTGGTGGGCAAGTTTGCCGATCGTAGTTGTCTTGCCTACTCCGTTGACTCCAACCACCATGATTACATATGGTTTTTTGTCTTCTGGCACTTCAAAGTCACCTAAATCTGTATTATCTTCAGGACGAGATAGCAATTGTGTGATCTCATCGCAGAGGATATCGTTGAGTTCTGATGAGTTGACGTATTTGTCGCGAGCCACTCTCTCTTCAAGTCGTTCAATAATTTTTAGTGTAGTATCAACGCCTACATCTGAAGTGACGAAAGCCTCTTCAAGATTATCGAGCACTTCATCATCGACTTTAGATTTTCCGGCAACCGCGTGGGCAATTTTATCCCATACCCCTTTTTTTGTCTTTTCAAGACCGGAATCAAGTTGTTCTTTCTTTTCTTTAGAAAAGAGTTTTTTGAAAAATCCCATATTCAATACGTTTTTAGACTACAAAATTACAAAATTTTGTTGACTTAAGCAAAATTCATACAAAATATGTGTTTGTCTTTTGTGCTCGTTTCATTCTTGGGATTTTATGTCATGAATTTTTAATTTTTAAATATCACTACCTTGTCTTTTTCAACATTTTTATAAAATGGTAAAAATCCCTATTATAGGGAAGTATTTTGATAAAAAATCTATCAATAGTCATTACGTTTGCAAATATACGAATTTATTTATATATGCAAATAATTAATTCTCATCTTGAAGATTCTTAGATTGTGATGTTGAGATGATGGATTCTATACGGTCAATATAGTCTTCAACAGGCATATACATTGGACATACATCGGATTCTTTCCAATCAAACAAGTCTTCATAATCTCCTGTCTGTCTCATTGTGAACAATCTTCCTAATAATTGAGAATCTTCCGGTTTCAGAATTCCTTGTCTGACAAAAGAGAGTCCAATCATACGTACAATACCCTTATGGGATGAGGCTTCTATTCCATTATGAATCAAAAGTGCAGCACTTGCATAGTATGCTGCATAGTACAAACGATTTGCTGCAAGATTCCAATATCCGAGACCTCCAATGTCTTTAGCCTCTTTCAAAGTCTGTCTTGCTCTTTCTAATCTATAAGATACAATATCGTTTCTTTCCTGGGATTTTAAAGTCATGGATAATTAATTTTGAAATATCACCACCTTATCTTTTTCAACATTTTTATAAAATGGTAAAAAACTCCGTTTTAACCATCCTGAATAGGAATATAATCGTGGATTTACCATTTCATCATAATTCAACCCAATAGCAGCAAATGGCCATGCATATATATCCCATTTAGACCATGACACTCTTTCTTCACCAGGAATCAAAATTTGAAGATCCCAATCTGAATCCTCGTGCGCATCACCTCTTGCTCGTGATCCATAAAGAGCCACTTGCGAACCCGTTGGTAGAATTTCAGCAGCTTTATTTTGCAGAGCCTTAACCAGCACTGTGTATTTCTCTTCTTCAGACATAGGTAGCAGTCTTTTATATGAAAAATTAGCAATTCTTTTCTTATATGACAAATTTTACAGTCAGTTTGTTTTTGTCGCTTTTAGTTTAGTGGTGAATTTTGGCGTAATGGAACGAGCAAGCGCGGTATTTCAATGCTAAGATTTACAAAGAGCCTCATAGTGCTTCCGCTGAATCGATGTTTTTTTTAACAATGGAATATTGAATAAACATCAAATGATGACAAAAAAATGAAAAAAGTTTTATTTTAGTTGGAATATAACGAAAATTTGTCTAAATTTGCATAATAATTGGCACTGCCAATATAGTGAAATATTAAAATAAAGCGTTATGCTTTCTTCTTGTAAGAGAAAAGCCTAGGAAACTTAAACTCAAGAAAACAAGAGATGGCAGACGGTCTCCGCGTATAGTCAATACACGTGGGGCTGTTTTTCCCACATCTGTTTTCTGAGGTTTTTCCTAGCACCTTCTCTTTAAGACGTGGCATACAGTTCCACGCTTTTCTTTTATTAATGCCTCAAGGGACTGAGAGGCTAGAAAATTCTACAAATTATGAGGAAAAAATTACTGCTAAGTGCGGTTTTTGTATTCATCAGTTGCATGTCGATATGTGCAATTACTCCGGAAACTACTGTTTCTGGCTACTGGCCGGATTTAATTCCTGCTGAATGGTCAAAAGATGGAAAATCGTTTGTATGTTATTATGACGATGATGATTTAAATGGCCATTTTACAATATACGATGAAAATTTTCATTTGTATAAAGAAATTAATGTCCCACAGATTGAATATACTTCAACTTATTCTGTTCAGGCCAGGGCTTATTGTAGCCAGGTTGCACTTAACGGCCCTGAATATGAAACGGGAGAAATAATAAATATTAACGGAGAAACAACAGGACTGACAATAGAAAGAGTACAAAGTTATTTATATGCTTTGAATGGGAAAAATCCTGAAATTGCAAATCTTCCTAATGGCACACAAGTTCTTGTATGTAAATATTTTGAACCTGATAATTACGGAGATATGTATCCGCTTTACTATTATAGAGAAATAAACGGAGAATGGAAAGAATGTTGTCAATCATATTACGCATATGGAAGCATGGGATATTATGGCAAATGGCTTGATCCGAAAGAAACCACAGTAGTGAATGGCTCTTCTATTGGAAAAGTTATATATTTTAATTCTGATTTTGAAGGCTATCTAACAAGAGGTCTTTTCAGTGAAGATTTCAATTATGTAATTACAAAATATGAACAAAGAAGTTTTGAAGAGGTTGAAATGAATGGTAATGGGGAAATAGGATATAAGGCTTGGGGAACAAGATATGAAATGTCTGGTTTTAATGTATGTGATGATTCTGGGAAAATTCTGATGACTTTTGATATTCCTTCTGAGTATCATTATGATGATTATGATGATTATATATATTTGTTTACTCTTGGCCCAAACAAATTCGTGGCACTAAGTGTAGAAGATACTGATCGTAATGACTTTAATCTTGTTTATCGTATAGATTCCAACAACTCTGTATCTTTTGTTACGGCAGCCCCGACTTCTAAGGTGTCTCCTCGCAATCCGAAACGAGGCGAGAATGTGACGGTTTCTCTTGATTCATCTGTTGGTGAAGGTGCTAGGGTTCAAGTTGTTTCTACTTCCGGTCAGACTATGTTAAATACCAAAATACCGGCAGGTCAGACTCAACTCGATATCAACACATCCGGTTTTAATCAAGGCGTTTATGTGGTGACAGTATCGAGCAATAGTACTTCAAAAGAAGCAGCAAAAATAATCGTCCGCTAATTTGATTTTTCTATTCTAAGGCGGTATTAGAATAAATAAAGGTTCATCTCCAATGGGATGGACTTTTATTGTTTTGTATTTTAATGCAAGTAAGAAATTTCTATCTCACACAGAGGGAACTAATTACAGAGTATTTAAAAGCGTATTAGCCAAACGTCGGCATGAAAATGCGCCAAACGCTTTAATACGTGAGGCCGAAATGCCAGAGTGGGATTATATTGGCGTTACCGAATTCGATATTGTCTTTGATTACAAATGCATTTTGGATAGATTCTATCTGTCTTTGCCCCTTGTTTTTCCCTCCAACTTCAAATGTATAATCACCAATTCTGAAATCTGATACTCTCGATACAGAAATGTCATATTCTACTCGCATTTGATTCTGGAAGAAAGTTTCTCGTACATTTCCAATATCTGTTTTTATTCCAGCCATAGCATACATGAAGTTTGTATTGTCAATATATAATTTTTCAATTTTTCCAAGAACTCTCAAACCCGCTGTATCATCTCGTAGCAATGAAATCATTCCTGCTTTTTCAAGCATCGTAAGATATTCAGGAAGAGTGTTTTTGCTTACTCCTATTTCTTGAGATAGTTTTTCTATACTCGGTTTATATGGTGCTAATCTCGAAAGCACTCCCATCAGTTGCTTCAATTTCCTGGCGGTGGCAGAAGTAAATCCGGCGTATAGGGGAATGTCGGATTCTACAGTTTGAGATATGATTTGATTTAGACGAAGTTCAAAGAGAGGTTCACTGGAAAATGGGAAATATCCTTTAGTAAGATAGTCGCTGAAATAGGGTAGTGGATGTTCCGGCAAAACGCTTTCTTTTGATGGAATCTCCACTTCATGATTTAAAATTTCTTCGAGTGAATAAGTTTTGACCTTTCGATCATGAAATAATTCAAGATATTCACGAAATGACAAACCTTGCATATGGAACATCAATGCTCGACGGCTTAGGTCGGCAGAACCTTTCTTGATGTCAAGAACAGACGAGCCGGTAAAGATGATATGAAGATCACGGTTGGTATCATAAATCTCCTTTAATTCTCGAGACCAACCATCATATTTATGTATTTCGTCAATGGCAAGAAACTCACCACCATCCTTTACAAAATCGTCAGCAAGGCTGACCAACGTATGTGTTGTAAAATATAAATTGTCTGCATCCACATACAAGCATTTCTTATTAGATTCTTTAATTTTCTGAAGAAGAAGAGTAGATTTCCCTACTCCTCGGGGACCTATAATGCCTACAAGACGCGCATCGGGTATATCATCATAAAGATATCTTTTGAATTGTAAACTTGTGTCATTCAATTGTTTCAGCATTGCTGAATGGAGTGAATTATCTACCATATGTAACTGTTTTTTTGCAAAGATAATTATAAATTTTGAAAAAATCCCTATTATAGGGAAGAATTTCGATAAAAACATCCCTGTAATAGGGATGGAATCAATAGGAAACGTCCCTATGACAGGGATGAAATTGTCATAAAATATCCCTATGGCAGTGATAAAATCCTCGAAGGCTTTGATTAATTCATATGCAAATGTCTAATAGATAGAGAAATGGCTCTTTAGGGGTGTAGATTGTGGATTATACGTTGGTTGGAACTGCCTCTGAAGGGTAGGTCGGGCTCGCGGAGGGACTCTATGAAAGGTCCGTCAACTATGGCATCCAAATAGGGAAGTGGGAGGCTTAGTTTTGCTGAGGCTTGTATTTCTTCAATAGTGAAACCGGTGTAGAGCCAGACTTTGTGGCCTGATTCATGAATTGCCTTGGCGAGAATAGCAATTTCTTCCGGATGGTAGAGGGGATCACCTCCTGATAGGGTCACATCGAAGTCTTCTTCCTCAATTATATTCAATAGTTCTTCGAGGGTCATGTCTGTTCCGGCATTGAAATCCCAAGACTGAGGATTATGGCAGCCCGGGCATAGATGGCGACAGCCGGCAAAATAGATGGCGGTCCGGAAACCCGGACCGTCAACTGTTGTACCTCTGATTATGTCTAAGACTCTGAATTTCATTTGTATTGTCTTTGTGAAATTCGCATGGAGTACGCTATGATGGTTATTTGTGAACCACGCGATCTTTCAATTCTGCTAATTTGCCGGAATTCCAACGGTCGGTGGTACCTACAAGGTAACCTGTTATACGCTGGATGGTCTCGAATTTTGTGCCGCATTTCGGACACTCCTTCATTTCCATATCAGCATTCTCATATCCACAGTTCGGACAGTGGTTGCGGTTGTGGTTGACCGAACCATATCCCATATTGTACTTGTCCATCATGTCTACAATCTGCATGATGCATTCCTCATTGTGTGTGGCATCCCCATCAATCTCTACATAGAAGATATGACCTCCACGTGTAAGTTCATGATAAGGTGCTTCCACTTTGGCTTTGTGTCTGGGCGAGCAGTGGTAGTATACGGGCACGTGGTTGGAGTTCGTATAATAATCTTTGTCTGTGATTCCTTCTATCACACCAAAAGTGGCGCGATCCCGTTTTGTGAATCTTCCGCTGAGCCCTTCGGCAGGTGTGGCAAGAACTGAATAATTATGTCCGTAACGTTCACAAAATTCATTGGCTTTGGATCGCATATGTCCCACTATTCTGAGCCCTAATTTCTGGGAATCCTCACTTTCTCCATGGTGCTTGCCTGTAAGTGCAATAAGGCATTCAGCAAGCCCGATGAAGCCGATGCCGAGTGTTCCCTGGTTAATGACACTTTCGATTGTATCGTTCGGACCAAGTTTTTCAGCCCCTGTCCAAAGTGATCTCATCACGAGCGGGAATTGCTTGGCAAGAGCTGTTTTCTGGAACTGATATCTGTCATCAAGTTGCTTGGCAGTCAATTCAAGGATGTCATCAAGACGCTCGAAGAATCGTTCTATGCGTTCCGCTTCATCTTTTATTCCCATGCATTCTATAGCGAGGCGCACGATGTTGATAGTAGAGAATGAGAGATTGCCCCTGCCGATGGAGGTCTTTTTGCCATATCTGTTTTCAAATACTCGAGTACGGCATCCCATTGTTGCCACTTCATATTCAAAGCGGCGGGGATCATCGGCTTTCCAAAGTTCATGCTGATTAAAAGTGGCATCAAGATTCAAGAAGTTGGGGAAGAATCGTTTGGCGGCTACCTTGCAAGCCAATCGATAAAGATCGTAGTTCGGATCATCCGGAAGATAACTTACGCCTCTCTTCTTTTTCCATATCTGTATAGGGAAAATAGCTGTTGCCCCGTTTCCTACTCCTTCGTATGTGCAGTTCAAAATCTCCCTGATGACACACCGTCCTTCTGCTGAAGTGTCAGTGCCATAGTTGATTGAACTGAACACTACCTGATTGCCTCCACGTGAATGGATTGTGTTCATATTATGAATGAAGGCTTCCATGGATTGATGCACTCGGCTTACGGTGCGGTTGATGGCATGTTGCACCAGACGTGCGTCTCCTTCAAGCCCTTCTAAATCCTTTTTTACATAATCTTCGATCTCAATGTCATGATATTCAGTGAGATCTTTGCCTGTAAGGGATTCGAGCACTTTCAGTTCTTCCTTGAAAGTGGTGCGCACAAACGGAGCAAGGTAGAAGTCAAATGCAGGAATCGCCTGTCCTCCGTGCATCTCATTTTGTGCAGTTTCAAGAGAAATGCAGGCAATCACCCCTGCGGTTTCGATTCTTTTTGGTGCTCGGCTTTCTGCATGTCCTGCCACAAAACCATTGTCAAGAAGATTGTCGAGAGGATGCTGCACGCATGTCAGGCTTTTGGTAGGATAGTAGTCCTTGTCATGTATGTGAAGGTAGTTGTTTTTCACTGCCTGTTTCACTTCGCTGTCAAGAAGGTAATCATCCACAAAAGGTTTTGTGGTTTCAGATGCAAACTTCATCATCATGCCGGCAGGAGTGTCAGCATTCATGTTGGCATTCTCCCTTGTCACATCATTGTTCTTGGTTTCGATGATCTCAAGGAAAATATCGCGTGTCTTAGCGCGGCGAGCGATAGAGCGTTGATCGCGATAAGCGATGTATTTCTTCGCTACGTCCTTGCGTGCGGATTTCATGAGTTCTATCTCCACGCGGTCTTGAATGTCTTCCACAGTCATGCGTTCCTTTCCGGTCATGCCGATGCGGTCGGTGATTCTCTGTATAAGAGACTCATCTTCGCCGGAAGATGTTGCAAGCATAGCCTTGCGGATTGCGGCTTTGATCTTCTCTTCGTTGTAGCCTACTATGCGTCCGTCGCGCTTTTGTATGGTGTGTATCATCTGAATCCTTCGATGTTAATTGTGTGGTTGTTTGTTCTGGTTGCAAAGTTAAACAATATATTCAAATTGACAAAATATTTCCCCAAAAATCTTCTCAAAAAAATATTTTTGGAAAACTTTTGGGGAAATAAAAATTGGTAGTTTGTTAAAAATCAATCAGTTGACTTTTTGTTTTGGATAACTTTTTATTATCTTGCTGTTTGATAGTGTGTTTTAGATGATTACTTATCTATGATGAAAGAATCGACATCAAGCCAACCGCTGTCATTGCTCTTCCAAGGGCGAGTGCAGAATACACCAACTTTTGCACCTATCCAATGACCTTCACGAACATCCATTGCCCTTCCGAAATCTTTATATTTTTTGCCGTCAAGACTATAGCGGAAAGTTACAGTGCATTTGTAGTCAGGTTTTGCTTTGGGATTCTTCTTTCCGGTCATTTTTACTACAGCCTGAAGCCAAATTGGTCCGGTGGTGTCAAGTTTCTCTGCAGCAGTCTCTACTTCTTCTTTTCCTTTATTGGCGCCGACACAATCAGTCTGAACAAGATAGATTCCATCTTCGCGGCTTTCAAGAGCAAGAGTGGCAAAATTATATCCCATTATAGCGATACCACCTTTTTCTCCTACCATAGTCTTGCCATCTTTAACACGAGGAAAGAATGATACTTTGGCAGTCGCAGTGAAATTTTCATTAGGAAATTTCTGCATCAGAACGTTGGGCATGTCATAAAGATTCTTAGCGTCAGGAGTGTTGTGAGAGAATAGTCTCAGCACAGAGTTGGCTGCATCGCAGAAATACCACAATGGTTGAGGATTGCCATTCCATTGCCATTGATATCCTAAAGTAGTGGTGTCAAACTCATCGCTGTCTTGTGGAGTAGCAATCGGATATGTTTTCCCTACATTGGGTTTTCTGTAGGTTCTGACAGGTATGCCTCTTCCGTCTCCGTC
>CAMWQF010000020.1 GCA_947176285.1 uncultured Porphyromonadaceae bacterium | reverse complement strand
ATAAAATCGTTTCATGATGTTAGGTTAGTTCGAAAGTATTATGGAAAACTTTCAAGAAACAGCGGCTTGAGAAAGTAGCTGTTTTTTTATACCCTTTGCCATGATATTTACCCAATTCGTTGATATATCAATATTCAAAGAATACCTCTATGCGCTTGAAATGCAAATGTCTACAACTTGCATACCGACACATAACAGTCTCCAAATCTCTCAGCAGCCTCCAATGATTTCTCTCTGTTCTGAAACAGCCCAAACACCGTTGATCCGGAACCTGACATTGCAGTGTAGACTGCACCTAAATCATTGAGTTTATTTTTTATATCCCCAAGAATAGGATGTCCGGGGAACAGAGAGCCTTCAAAATCATTGACCATTAAACCTTGCCAATCCTTTACGCTCAGACCAACTATTTCTCTAAGTGACTTATCCGGTTTGCATGGTCTTACTCCGGCAAATGCCTCCTTTGTGGAAATTGACACATACGGCTTCACAAGCAGACACCACCATCCTGAAAGATCTAAATCAATCTGCTCCAAAATTTCCCCTACTCCCTCAGCATAGCAAGGGCGATTCAAGATAAAGAATGGGCAATCAGCCCCAAGACATAAAGCCATCTCCAAAAGTTCTTCTTTATCAAATGGATATCCGCTCAGTTCATTCAGCATCAGCAGCACTCCTGACGCATCTGCACTTCCTCCACCAAGACCTGCCCCATCAGGCAAATGCTTTTCCAAATGAATCTTATAATCCTTCAGTCGCGGATAATTATCTTTAAATATCTTCCATGCCTTATAGACAAGATTCTTTTCAAGCGGACAATCTACCTTACGCCCCGTAAAAACGAACTCGGTATTCTCTCCGGGTGTAATCTCAAGGATATCACAAAAAGGTTCAGGATTCTCTGGAGTCCCATTATATAGACCTACAGGATAAAAGACTGTTTCAAGGTCATGATATCCATCTTCTCGTTTCCTAACTATATTTAGTCCAAGATTCAACTTGGCATTAATAAACTTTATCATTTTTTATAATTTAGAATCTCGTATTTGTAAAATTTTTAAGGTTTGAGGGAAAAGCGACATAAGAATGGTTGACCGCAATGCAAGATAACAAGTGAATGCCATCCACAGCATCCACTGTGTATGGTCGATATAATGCAGCAGCACGGCAAACAGGGCAACGCCACACAATGTCGAGATAAGCATGGGAAATGTGCGAGTCAAACCTATATAAAAACCATCGAAGATAAACGCAGCAACCCCTGCCAACGGCAATAACGACACCCAAAGTCTGCATCCTTCTACACTTGAAGCCACTGCCGAGGAATCACTCAATAATTTGACAATAACTGGAAGTAAACCGGTATAAGCAACTACAAACAACAATGCAATTCCAACGGTCCAGCCTAAAAGATATTTTATCACCTTTCTAAGCATGAATAGATCAGAAGCTCCTTTGTATCTGCCTACAAGCGCTTCTCCGGTGAAAGCAAACCCATCCATGAAATATGAGAAGAACAGAAACATCTGGTTGATGACTGCATTCGAACTTACCTCAACATCACCAAGGCGAGCACTATAGCCAAACAGCATCATTGACAACGCTATCAGACATGCAGAACGAAAGAACAGATTGGAATTCACATTAAGCATCATTCCCCATGCTTTCTTGTCTGAAATCCATCGGAAATCTGCAGTTCTCTTTATACCATGTTTTTTGCATAATCTGACTGCCAGCCACACTGCCGGAATCAAAATCAACCATTGCGCTGCAAGTGTTCCATATGCAATGCCTTCAAATCCCATTTTAGCACCATATACAAGTATAAGAGTCGCCATTACATTGATCACACTCATTCCTATATTCACTCCCATAGCCACAGCTGTAGATTGCATACCGATAAACCATCCGCTCAATGCCGTAAGCACCATCATGGGTACTGCCCCTAATACGCATATCGTAAAATATCTTCCGGAAAGATAGGAAACTTCAGCCGATGGGCCAAGAAGCATGTGAAGTAAACTCAACATCGGCGTCTGCACCGACATTAGCATTAGTCCAACCAAAATTGCCAGAGTCAATGAGCGTCGCAGACTATCACCCATTCCTTTTTGATCGGAAGCGCCAAAATAGGTAGCGGTGAGTCCGGAAGTCCCGGCTCGCAAGAAACTGAAAAGCCAATACATTGTAGTCATCATCACCGACCCGATGGCAATACCGGCAAGATACTGCTCTCCATCCATATGTCCGGCAACCGCAGAATCACAGAGGCCGAGCAGTGGCACTGATATATTGCTAAGCACCGTCGGCACCGTAAGCCTGATGATTTTCCTATTTAAGGAGACATTTTCACTACTTTTTTCACTTCTCATAGTGCAAAGATGAAAAAAAAATGTGAAACAAACAAGAGATAAGTTGTTTTTAGCAGAATTTATTGTTAATTTTGCAGTATGAGTGAGAAAATACCCCAAAATCCGACCCGATCAGACTTTCTTGACACAGGGCAATGGCATCTTGCCGTCGACATTTCCAAAGAAGGATTTGGCGCATGGCTTCTTCCGGAATCATCCCTCGGTCTCAACCCTCGGGTCATTATCAGCCAGGCTTGGAATCCTTCTGAAGAGGGATTGCTTGCAAGAATAGAAGATGCCGTTTATGACAACCCTACTGTTTTAGACGATTATTCTGCAGATATAATAATTGAAAGCGACCGCCAGTTATGGTTGCCTGCTAATTTATATCCTACCGATGAAGAGTGTGCAGAAGCCTACGTCAATGTCTATGGCGGAGATATTCTCGATGTGATGGTCAATGATCTCGGAAAAGAGAAATGTGCTTTTATGCTCGTTCCGGGACTCAAGTCTTTTATGCAACGATCGTTTCCGGGAGCTCGCATATGGAGCCAGCAGTCACTTCTTCGGGAAGCCGGCATACAACCAACCGATGCGTTCAAATGCCTGGTAGACATCAGGCAATCCTCTTTCGACTTAATCCTTCTCGACAAAAACGAACTTCTTTGCGCAACTTCTCAACAATGGAAGAGCCATTCCGAAATTGCCTATGTCATATTCAACATTATCAAGACTTTCAAAGCTACACCTCTTAAAACAGAAATAATTTTTAGTGGCATTCGAGCTGTAAGGCAATCAATCGGTAAGGTCATTGCGCCATACTTTAAGTCAGTAAGCCAAAAAAGTCATGATCTTGATGGAAAAGAGATACCGACAGCCGTCTATCTTGCCATCAATAGAAAGAAACGATATGCGTATCATACGAGGTAAATATGGCAAGCGCAGGTTTGACGTGCCGAATAACATCACGGCTCGCCCTACCACCGATTTTGCTAAAGAAAATATATTTAATGTAATCGAAAATATCGAGGACATCGAAGGAGAAGATGTGCTCGATCTCTTCGCCGGCACCGGTGCTATAAGTCTTGAATTCCTATCAAGAGGAGCAAAGTCGGTCACTTCCGTTGAAATGGCAGCGACGCAGGCAAATTTCATAAGAAGTGTAAAGGAAAAACTTGGAGATGAATCTTTGAGAGTGATAAAAGGAGACGTTTTCAAATTTTTAGCGACGGCTAAGAAACCATATGACATAGTATTTGCCGATCCCCCTTACGATCATCCAAGATTTGAGGAAATTCCCCAAATAATAATGAATTCGGGAGTGGTTAAACCTAATACCCTTGTTATAATCGAACATAGCAGTAAGCACGACTTCTCATCTCTACCCTGCTTTGAGCAGCACAGAACCTACGGTTCGGTAAATTTCTCACTCTTCAGAATGCCTGAAAATACTGAAAATTAGGCCAATTAGTCAAATTGGTCAAATTAGTCATAAAAAATCCCAAACATGGAAAAAGATATCAGATTAGACTCTATAGAAGAAGCAATCCAAGAATTCAAAAAAGGCAACTTCGTCATCGTAGTAGATGATGAGGACCGCGAGAATGAAGGCGACCTGATAATTGCTGCCGAGAAAATCACTCCCGATCAAGTCAACTTCATGCTACGGAATGCCCGTGGAGTGCTGTGCGCCCCCTTGACTATGAAGCGATGCAAGGAACTTGACCTTGGATTCCAGGTGGAAGAAAACACTTCTGTTCTCGGCACTCCATTCACCATCACGGTCGATAAACTTGAAGGATGCTCTACCGGAGTGTCTGCCCACGACCGCGCCGCAACTCTGAATGCTCTTGCCGATCCAAAATCGACACCGGAGACTTTTGGCAGGCCCGGGCACATCAACCCTTTATATGCCCAAGATCGTGGAGTCCTTGCGAGAGCTGGCCATACAGAAGCTGCGGTTGACCTTGCCAGACTTGCCGGACTCGAACCTGCCGGAGCCCTTATGGAAATCATGAATGAAGACGGCACAATGGCAAGACTCCCCGAACTTCGCCAACTCGCTGACGAATGGGGATTAAAACTTATCAGCATACGCGACCTTATATCATATCGTCTGCAAAACGACAATATGCTCGAAAAGGGTGAGGAAGTAGATATGCCTACTGCCTACGGTCATTTCCGGCTCATCCCATTCCGAGAAAAAGACAACGGCCTCG
Organism: uncultured Porphyromonadaceae bacterium; assembly: GCA_947176285.1. Classification (GTDB taxonomy): domain Bacteria; phylum Bacteroidota; class Bacteroidia; order Bacteroidales; family Muribaculaceae; genus Lepagella. Next base: position 13,951 of record CAMWQF010000020.1, on the reverse strand, counting down.
AACATATTGCTCTAATTAAGGGAGATATCAGTGATGGCAATCCTGTCCTAGTACGCGTCCACAGCAGTTGCGCCACAGGCGACATATTCGGCTCAATGCGCTGTGAATGTGGCGAGCAACTCCATAAGGCTATGGAACTTATCGAAAAAGAGGGACGTGGCGCTATCGTATATCTCAACCAGGAAGGTCGTGGCATCGGACTTATGGACAAGATTAAGGCTTATAAACTTCAGGAAGAGGGTCTCGACACAGTAGATGCAAATCTTCATCTCGGACATAAGGCTGATGAACGTAATTATGGAGTAGGAGCTTCAATCCTCCATTCACTTGGAATCAAGAAAATGCGACTAATGAGCAACAACCCTATGAAGCGTATTGGACTTGAAGGTTTCGGAATTGAAACGGTAGAAAACGTTCCTCTAGAAGTGCAGCCCAACCCCTACAACCAATTCTACATGCACACTAAAAAAGAACGCATGGGTCATACCCTCAACCTTTCCTGATAAGGCAAGCAGAGCATACCATCTTCCCCATAGCGATGGCATTCGCCAATAAACAATTATCCCAAAATGAAATATCTAATATCTATCCTATCTATAACCCTTTCTCTCTCGATAAGTGCGAAAAAGCCACTCGACCATTCTTCCTTCGATGATTGGAAGAAGGTATCCAACCATTGCATATCCAACGATGGGAAGTGGGCAGCATTCAGCATAAATCCCCAGGAAGGTGACGGAGTCCTAACTATCCGCAATACACAATCTACTAAGGAAATCAATATTCCGCGAGGCACCGAAATCGTTTTCTCTGCCGATAGTCGATGGGCGATCGCTAACATCAAGCCTCTCTTCAAAGATACCCGTCAGGCTAAGATCGACAAAAAGAAAGCTCACGAAATGCCTCAAGACTCTCTGGCTATCGTAGACTTAAAAAATGCATCAGTCACAAAAATTCCTCTGACTAAGGGATTCAAAATTGGTAAAAAGGGTGGCGAGTGGGTTGCCTACAGCAGTTGTGACACTACTGTCTCAAAAGACATGAAACTCTCCGAGAAAGATGCGGCTCTGCCACTCGTGGTCCGCAATCTAATTTCAGGAGAATCTAAGGTGTATCCATACATCGGCAATTACTCTTTCAGTGAAGATGGCAAAAGACTTGTTGCTGTATCAAAACCTGATGAGAACGATTCTGTATATTCCACAGGTGTCCGCATTATTTATCTCCCTGAAGGGAAAGACTTCCTCATAGATAAAGACAAAAAGCATTACGGAAATCCCGTATTTTCCACCGATGGCTTGAACCTTGCCTATACTGCCACCAACGACAGTAACGATACCGGTACGCGGCGTATGCAACTTTTCATATCCAATCTCTCAAATACACCTTCCGAACCAAAAGAGATTGCTCTTGACATATCCACCGGTCGCAAAGGTCCTAACTTGCAGCCACCTCATTCTTCAGATCCGGAGGTTCAGGAAAAACTTATGAAAGAATGGCAAGAAAAAATGGCTAAGAATGCCTCTTCTTCTCTATATATCAACCAATATTCAAAGCCCGTATTCAGCCATAATGGCAAGAGGCTTGTGATTGGAGTCGCTCCTGAAATTGCACCCGACGACACTACCCTCGTAAGTTTCGAACGTCCGGAACTTGACATTTGGCGTTGGGATGCTCCTTTCACTCCCCCGCAAGAAAACAAAAATATAGAAGATTTCAGGGAATTAACCTTTCCGGTTGTGATAAATCTTGAATCTGAAGAATACCAACTTCTTGACTCGAATCCACTCGCTACAGTAATTGCCCCTGACCTCTGGGATGCAGATTGGGCTCTCTTGCGCGATCCAAGTAAAGACATTGTAAGCCAACAATGGAACTACTATGCTCCGGAGACAATCAGCGTGGTAAACGTCAATGACGGTAAACGAAGGGAAATCGCTGAGGTTTATGCCGAATCAGCAAAACTATCTCCCGAAGCACATTTTGTGTATTGGTTTAAGGATGGCAACTGGTTTGCTTATGAGATTGCTACCGGTAATATTGTCAATATAACTGAAAATATACCCTATCCTGTCTGGGACGAATCTGATGATCACCCCGGGGTACGCCAAGATTATGGTGACGCTTCCTGGACTGAAAGGGATTCCCGATTCCTTGTTTATGATAAATACGACATTTGGAGCGTAGACCCGGCCGGCAAAGGAAACCCTATTTGCCTCACTAAAGGCTATGGGCGCGAAAACAATCTAAAAATACGCTATATCAATACTCATGGCAACGACCGACGATTTCTAAAGGATGGAGACCTAATGACTCTTACCCTATTCAATTACAAAGACAAGCGCAACGGTCTTGCTTCAATGAAATATGGAATTGCTACAAAACCGGAGAACGTAGTCATCGACACTCTTAGTTTCACTCAGATCCGGCAGGCTCTTGACGCTCCCGCATTCTCTTTCATAGAGGCTAATTTCTCCGTAATGCCCAATGTTTGGGTCGCTCCTAAAGGAATCTTCGCAAAAGCCACTAAAGTAAGCGATTCAAATCCTCAGATAAAAGACTATAATTGGGGCACAGCCAGACTTGTTAGTTGGCATGCATATGACGGCACACTATCAGATGGAGTCCTCTATGTCCCGGAAGATCTCGACCCCGCAAAAAAATATCCGATGCTCTGCGTATTCTATGAGACCGGATCAGAAGACCTGTATACTCATTATAATATGGAGCCATCATGGAGTTGGGTCAATTATCCATTCTACGTAAGCCGGGGATATGTAGTCTTTGTTCCCGACATTCATTATAAGGCGGGCATCCCCGGCGAATGTGCCTGGAATTTTGTCTGCTCAGGAGCAGAAGCCATGTGTGATCGCTATCCATGGATCGACCGCGAACGTATAGGCATTGACGGTCAAAGCTGGGGCGGATATCAAACTGCCTACCTAGTTACACGCACAAATATGTTTGCTTGTGCCGGAAGTGGAGCACCTGTTTCAAACATGACATCTGCTTTTGGCGGAATACGCTGGGAAAGCGGAGACTCTCGTCAAGGTCAATATGAATTAGGGCAAAGCCGTATCGGCAGAAATCTTTGGGATGCACCGGAACTCTATATTGCAAACTCCCCGGTTTTCCATGCCAACCGAGTTGAGACTCCTCTTCTTATAATGCACAATGATGCCGATGGTGCAGTGCCTTGGTATCAGGGAATTGAGATGTTTATGGCATTACGCCGCCTCCAAAAACCGGTCTGGATGCTACAATATAATGGAGAGGCACACAATCTAAAGGAGCGTCGCAACCGCAAAGACATTACTGTGAGACTTCAGCAATTCTTCGACCATTATCTCAAAGGCGACCCTATGCCAGAATGGATGAAATCAGGCATACCCATCACTCGCAAGGGTCAAGAACTCGGTTACTAATAATAATTGGGCCAATTAGACTGATCAGTCTAATTGGTCCAATAAACTTATAGAAAATAGTATTTTACTCAGTCAGTTCTCCATGCAAATTCTTTTCCATGTATTTTCCGGCAAGTTGGGCTGTTGCTCCCATCCCGAATAAATACATCATCTTAGTGATAGCCGCCTCAGAAGTCAGATCGTGTCCCGAAATAGTACCGGCATTTGCAAGTCCTACTCCCGCTGAATATTTCATTGGAGACACCATCCCATTAGAGCATTGTGATATATTCACAATTAAAAGTCCCTTAGCAACCGCATCTTTGATACATTCAAACAACCATGGACAACTTGGTCCGTTGCCTACTCCAAATGTCTTGATGACCACCCCTTTCAATCCAGGTATATTAAATGTGGCGCGTACCACATTTTCCTGAATTCCTGGAAAAATATCAAGATATGCCACATTTGTATCCATGATATATTCCACCTTGAACTCTTTTCCCGGTGTAGGACGAAGAAGAGCATCCTTATTGTATGAGATATCAAGTCCTATATGAGCGAGTTCCGGATAATTACTCGATTGGAAAGCATCAAAATTATCCGCTGAGAACTTTGTGCTCCGATTTCCTCTTAGTAACAAATCTTGAAATAATATGGCTACTTCCCTTACCATTGGGCCGCCATCTGTATCTTTCGCAGCCGCCACCTGAAGCGCAGTAATGAGATTTTCTTCTCCATCTGTCCTCACTTCTCCGATAGGCAACTGAGAACCGGTGATAATGACAGGCTTCGTAAGATTATTAAGCATGAAACTCAAAGCGGAGGCTGTATATGCCATAGTATCAGTGCCATGAAGAATCACAAAACCATCATACTTATTGTAGTTATCTTCAATCACCTTAGCCATTTGTCCCCAATGCGACGGATTCATGTCAGCAGAATCAATTGGCACGTCAAACTGAAAATTATCAATTTCAAAATCAAGCATCTTGATTTTGGGCACATTGTCAAGCAGATGATTGAAATCGAACGGTTCCAATGCCTTAGTATCCGGATTTTCTATCATTCCGATAGTTCCTCCGGTATATATCAGCAGTATTTTCGGTTTTCTTATAGACATATGATATTTCTTTTCAAGGCGCAAAGATAACAAAAAAACACATAACTCACAACACTTTTCCAAAATAAATCCCATCGTGTCCCATTTTATCCCTGGCAACCTAATCATTTTGCCATCTTTTCTCCTTAACTCATTTACGTGTTTCAGTCTTTATGGAATTTTCAAATTGAACCTTCCACCCAAAAAAAACGTTAAAATTCAAAAGGAATTTAAAAAACCTCCACTATGAAAACACCTCTAAAACTCGCCTTATTAACCTTCGTCCTCTCTGGAGCAGCCTCGCAAGTGTATGCTTCAGACTCACAAGACTGGCTTTTTGATTCCATACCTGATCAATGGAATTACCAATCCGCATACTCTCAGAAATTGCCTACCGACGATGATTGGTGGAAGACATTCAGCGATCCCACACTTGACTCTCTCATCAACATTGCTGAAAAGGAAAACTATAATCTTTCTGCTGCTCTTGCAAGAATAGAAATGGCAAAAAAGACCCTTGATGCCGCTAAATCTGCCTATTTCCCCACAATAAATCTCAATGCAGGATGGTCAAAAGGGCAATCCTCGGGAGCCTCCGGACCGGTAGTTACCAAGTCTTCGGCATACGATTACTTCTCACTGGGAGCATCTATGCAGTGGGAAATAGACCTTTTTGGCAAGATCACTCAAAATGTTAAGGCAAATAAGGCAGCATACAATGCCACCAAAGCCGAATACGATGGCGTAATGGTGAGCCTTGCAGCAAATGTTGCGAAAGCATACATCAACCTCCGCACATATCAAAATGAACTACAAGTAGCCAATAGCCATCTTGCGGAGCAGGAAAAGGTGCTTGCTCTTGTCGAAGCAAGATTTAACGCCGGACTTGCAAGTATGCTCGAGGTTTCTCAATCTCGCACCGTCGTTGCCTCTACAAAAGCATCTATCCCGGCACTGGAAGCAATGATCGAATCAACAATTAATTCAATAGGACTTCTCACAGCAAAATATCCTCAAGAAATCAGTGCATGGCTTTCCACACCGGCTCCGATGCCAAATGTGGTCTACGGCGCAAACCTCGGAGTTCCTGCCGATCTGCTTCGCCGACGCCCCGATATCATACAGGCTGAATATCAACTTGCCCAATATGCTGCCCAAGTGGGTGTAGCCAAGAAAGATTTTCTACCTACGCTCTCCCTTTCCGGTTCAATCGGAACTCAAGCACATAATGCAAAGAATCTTTTCGGCGAACACAGCATGTATTGGGAAGTAAGTCCTTCTCTAAGTTGGACTCTCTTCGATGGGCTTGCAAGAAATTATCGCACATCTGAAGCCAAGGCCGCTCTAGAAGCAGCCATAGATTCCTACAATTATACTGTAATGAACGCAGTGATCGAGGTTACTAATGCCACAACTACATTCAAATCGACTATGAAGACTATTGAACTAACTCAAAATGTAGTAGATGAAAGCAAACAGTCTCTCGATCTAGCAGTAGAGCGATATAAAAAAGGACTCTCACCTTTCAACAATGTCGTTGATGCGCAAATAAGTTATCTCACCAATCAAGACTCAAAAATTACAGCCCAAGGAAAAGCGCTTACAGCTGTAGTAAATCTCTATGAAGCCCTTGGAGGGGGTTGGAACCAAGTTAATTAAAAATTCTAAATTTAAAATACCATGAAAGCCCGTTATCTAATACTATCTGCCACTTGTATCCTTATCTCTGCCTCTTCTTGCAAAAAAACAGATAAGAACGACACCACAACCGAAATACCGGAAATTTCAGTAGCCACACCTATCATAGACTCTATAGTTCTCCATAAGACCTATCCCGGACTCCTAGGAGCAAGCGATCATGCCGATATTGTAGCAAGAGTCAATGGCACCCTCCTTGCAGTCAACTATAAAAGCGGCAGTTATGTTAAAAAAGGCCAAGTTCTTTTCACCATAGAATCTACAAAATACCGCGATGCTGTGCAGCAAGCCCAAGCATCTCTTGCCACTGCTAAAAGTCAACTTGAATATGCGACTAAAAACTATCAGGCTCTTAGTGAAGCTCTGAAAAGCGATGCCGTTTCTCAAATAGAAGTGATTCAGGCTAAAGCTAATATGGAGCAGGCGGCTGCATCTGTAAAAAATGCTGAGGCAGTCCTTAGCCAGGCAAACCTAAATCTTTCATATTGCACCGTCAAAGCTCCGATTGATGGCTATATGGCTTCAAACTTGGTAAATGTAGGTGAATATATTAGCGGCGAAGGTTCTCCGGTAAATCTTAGTCATATCTACGACAATAAAAAGATGACTGCCGTTTTCAACATAGAAGACGCTCAATATGAAGAGATGATTGGACAGAACGGAGGAATGTCTCATGATCTTTATAGAAATGTTCCTATTAAATTCGCCCAACCTCTTCCTCACTCCTACACTGCCGACCTCACCTATCAATCCCCGACAATCAACTCATCTACAGGTACTCTCCAATTGAAAGGTTCGATCACTAATATCGACAATGAATTGAAAGACGGCATGTATATCACAGTGGAACTCCCTTATGGCGTCAATCCAAAAGCCATATTGATTAAGGATTCATCTATAGGCACCGACCAACTCGGCAAATATGTTTATGTAGTAAATGATTCCGACAAAGTGGTATACACACCAATCAAGATCGGAGAAATCTATCAGGACTCTCTCCGCGTAGTCAATGAAGGACTCAATCCATCAGACCGCTATGTCACCGAAGCCCTACTCTCTGTCCGCAATGGCATGACCGTCAAACCGGAACTCACCAAATAGAAGTTTAGAATGTGAGGTTCTCTTAATTCTAAATTCAAAATTCTCAATTCTAAATTCTAAATTAATACAGCCATGTTCTCAAAATTCTTCATAGATCGTCCGATTTTTGCTACCGTCATTGCTGTCCTGATGGTGCTCGCCGGGGCCATGTGCTACTTCACCCTCCCTGTGGCACAATATCCGGATATCACTCCTCCTACCGTTATGGTGAATGCTTCATATCCCGGTGCTTCCGCTTCTACAGTTGCCCAAACTGTCGGAGTTCCAATCGAGCAGCAGGTAAATGGAGTGGAGGGAATGCTCTACATGAGCAGTAACTCCGGTTCAGACGGCAGTTATAGCCTTACTATCACTTTCGAAAACGGCACAGACCTTGACCAGGCTGCCGTTGAAGTTCAGAACCGTATCTCCATGATCAGTTCTACACTCCCCTCCGAAGTAGCCCAACAAGGAGTAAGCGTCAACAAGGAATCAAGCAACCAACTGATGTTTGTTGCCCTTACCGCAGATGATACAAAAAGATATGATGCTCTGTATCTCACCAATTATGCCCAACTCAATCTTGTCAACCCACTTAGCCGAATCGACGGTGTGGGTGGTGTTCAGGCATTCGGAGGTGGAGAATACAGCATGCGTATCTGGCTTGACCCGGAAGCGCTTCGTATTCGCGATTTGACTCCTGCTGATATATCTAATGCAATCCAATCTCAGAATATGGAAGTCAGCGCAGGATCTATCGGTCAACCACCTCTAAATGAAAACAATGCTTTTGAATATACTCTTGTGAGCCATGGCAGACTGACAACTCCGGAAGAATTTGGGAATATAGTCATTAAGTCTGACGGCACCAATATGCTCAGACTTCGTGATGTCGCTAAGATTGACCTTGGCTCGGAAAGTTATTCAAATACCTCTACAATCAACGGGAAACCGGCTTGCGCTATCGGCATAAATCAATTGCCTGGAGCAAATGCTCTTGACGTTGCCAAAGCAGTAACAGCCGAACTCAACAGACTTCAGGAATATCTTCCGGAAGGAGTACACTTGAACATCATCATGAACCAAACCACCTATGTCAAGGAGTCAATAGATGACCTGTTCGTGACATTCCTCCTCACCTCTCTCATCGTGATGATCGTAATTCTCATATTCCTCCAGAACTGGCGTGCTGTCGTTATTCCAATGATTACCATTCCGGTATCTCTCATCGCCACATTTGCCGTCATGAAGATAATGGGATTCTCACTCAATACTCTTTCTCTTTTCGGACTTGTGCTTGCTATTGCAATTGTAGTCGATGATGCGATAGTAGTGGTGGAAGACTGTTCACGACTTGTGGACTCCGGCGAGATGACTCGCCATCAGGCTGCAACGAAAGCCATGCAAGAACTTACAGGGCCTGTGGTAGGCGAAGTGCTTGTGCTGCTTTCAGTGTTCATTCCTACGGCTTTTGTATCCGGAATCACCGGACAACTTTATAAGCAATTCGCTCTGACCATTGCAGTTTCAACAGCATTTTCCGGTTTTAATGCACTTACCCTAACTCCGGCTCTTTGCGCCCTTTTCCTCACTCCAAGAAAGCAGTCAAACTTCTTTATCTACCGCTGGTTTAATGCCGGATGGGCTAAGGTTGAAAATCTTTATAATAAGGCTGTAGGAGGGATGCTCAACCATGCTACTGCATCCTTGATTGTATTCCTCGTGTTAGCGGGTCTCGCATTTTGGGGGTTTGTGAAATGGCCTACCAGTTACATTCCTTCTGAAGATATGGGATATTTCATGACTTCCGTTCAACTCCCTACAAGTGCATCTCTTGAAAGAACTGAAAAAATCACAGATGCTCTTGCTGCTGACATTCAGAAACTTCCTGAAGTGAAAGATGTCATGACAATTTCCGGATTCTCTATGATGGGTGGAGGCGCGGCATCAAATGGAGGCACAGTGATGGTGATGCTGAAGCCTTGGAAAGAACGTGGCAAGAAAGGTTCGGTAGATAAGGTCATTGCCAAAGTAGATGAAATCTCAGCAAAATATCAAGGGGCTATGATCTTCTCCGTAAATCCTCCGGCTATTCCGGGTCTTGGAATGTCATCTGGTCTTGAGATGAATCTCCTAGACATCAACTCTCTTGGACCGACAGAAATGCTCAAGGCAATTGATGCGCTACGTGAAGGCGTTGCAAAAGATCCACGTCTTGAGTCTCTTACTTCAATGTATCAAGGAGTCGTGCCTCAATATCAGCTGAATATCGACCGCGACAAGGCTAAGACACAAGGTCTGGCTATGGCAGATATTTTCAACACTCTCAGCGGCTACCTCGGTGGTAATTACGTGAACGACTTTGTGGAATTCGATCGTGTCTTTCAAGTGCGTATGCAAGGCGACCAGGCAGCACGTGACAACATCAACGATGTTCTGCGTCTGTCTGTAAGAAATTCACAAGGTGAGATGGTTCCGTTCTCCTCTTTCACTTCAATCGAACCTGTTATGGGACAATCATCCGTCAACCGATACAACATGTATCAGTCGGCATCTGTGACTGTCACACCGAAAAAAGGAGTATCATCTTCTGAAGGAATTGAGGCTATGGAACAACTCGTAAAATCAACTCTTGGCAAGAACTACTCTTACGCATGGACCGGCATCGCATATCAGGAAACTCAATCCGGCACTACGATTTCATTCGTATTCATATTCGCCATCATTATGACGATTCTCGTTCTTGCTGCACAGTATGAAAGTTGGACCGACCCTATTGCAGTGATTCTCGCTACTCCGATAGCCATACTCGGTACTATTCTCGGATGTATATGTATGAGGCAATCAATCAGCGTATACACTCAGATTGGTTTGATATTGCTGATTGGTATGTCAGCAAAGAATGCGATTTTGATTGTTGAGTATGCAATGGACTTCCGAAAGAGCGGAAAATCAATCAAACAGTCTGCTCATGATGCAGGAGTGATCCGATTCCGTCCAATCATGATGACAGCTCTTGCATTTGTATTCGGTGTTATGCCAATGATGTTTGCCACAGGCGCTGGAGCCAACAGCCGTATAGAACTCGGTACTGCAGTAGTATTCGGTATGGCGATGAATGCCTTCATCGGAACTCTATTTGTCCCCAACTTCTGGGAATTTATGCAGAGGATAAATGAAAAATACCTTTCAGGACTATTCAAAGACCCGGCTCCTGCCCAAAAAACATCCAATGCAGAATCAAATTCTGATATTATCTAATCGGGATATCAAAATTAACCGGTTGGGACGCACCACTCGTGCGTCCTTATTTATTCCCTGTAGGCATAAACACAAAAAACACAGCCCCAACGAGGCAAAGAAAAGCTGCGACATGATTCCAGTGCAACTTCTCTCCCGACAAGAAAAATACTGATATAATAGTAAATACAGTCAAGGTAATCACTTCCTGCACCACTTTAAGCTGCATCATTGAGAAAGGACCTCCATTCTCTACGTAACCCATTCTGTTGGCAGGGATCATAAAGCAATATTCAAGCAATGCAATACCCCACGAGAGAAGAATTACCGCAAAAAGAGGCCAACTCTTTATCCATCCAAGTGATTGCATCTTCAAATGTCCATACCATGCCATTGTCATGAAGACATTCGATATAATAAGTAATCCTATCGTCAATAAAGTTAATTTCATTTTCTGTTCTCATTTTTGAATGCAAAATTAATGATTTTTTTGAAATCATTTGTTATAGTATTGTAAATTTTAACGAATCCATTATAAATTATGCTATCAAGCGGAAAACTCGGATTCTGGGGATTGACCGCCCTCGTATTCGGACTTATGGTGGGAGTTGGTATCTACAATCTCCCGCAAAATATGGCTGCAGTAGCCAATCCGGGTGCTGTTTTGCTCTCATGGCTGGTGACGGCAATGGGTATATTGCCACTCGTTCTCGCCTTTAAATGGCTAAGTGATAAATATCCTCAATACAATGCCGGCATCTACCAGTATGCACTCGCCGGATTTGGACGCTACGCCGGTTTCAACATAGCATGGGGCTATTGGCTATGCACTGCATTCTCAAATGTGGCCTATGCCGTCATGCTCAACGATTCTTTCGGAGCCTTCTTCCCGCAACTTCTAAACCATAGTTGGCAGACAGTCTTATTCGGCACCATTCTCATTTGGATAATGTTCTTTATTGTGGCTCGTGGCATTCGAACTGCTAAATTTATCAATAACCTTTTGGCTGCAATAAAAGTATTGATGTTGGTATTCATTATTACCATCCTCGTAATATTTTTCAAAGCAGATCTCTTTCGAGCAGATATTTGGGGAAATATTCCAAGTGTAGGATTAACTTGGCAACAAGTTAAAGAGACTATGATGGTCACACTTTTCTGCTTCTTCGGTGTAGAAGGAGCCGTTATGATGTCAGCACGTGCAAAAAAGAATTCTGATGTCGGGAAAGCCGGGATTGCAGGATTCCTTATATCGCTATTTCTCTATATGGCTGTTTCTCTTCTCAGTTATGGACTTTTGTCAAGAGCTCAACTTGCGAATCTTCCTGACCCATCTATCGCTTATATATTAAAGGAAACTTGCGGAGACTGGGCTTATTGGTTTGTGATAGCCGCTGTTATAATCTCTCTTCTTGGAGGTTGGGTTGCTTGGACTCTCGTTGTGGCTCAGGTTCCTTACGAAGCATCACTGGTCAAGATACTTCCAAAAGCATTTAGCAAAGTCAATAAACACAATATGCCAACTTTCGGGCTATTTGCATCAAGCATTGTTATGGATTTGTTTCTATTGATGGTGGTGATGGCAGATGATGTCTATCTTGCAGCACTTCACATCACAGGATTGATGATAATTCCCGGATATTTATTCACCGGACTATTCCTAATAAAAAAAGCCGATAATTGGAAAATCTTGACCATAGCGGTCATCACAACCCTCTTTTGCATTTGGATGGCATATTCCGGTGGACTTCTTAACATGTTTTTAACCTCCATCTTCTATATTCTTGGCACAGGATTCTACATAAAGACTCACCAAGAACGCGAGACACCTGGAACACCACTCTTCACGACGAAAGAAAAATACTTCTTCATTATCCTCTGCATAGCATCCCTTATTTCAGCATTTATCCTCTTCTCCCGTTTCAATAATTTTGAATTTTGAATTTATCTTTACTCTTCTATAATTTATCTATAATATTTATCTTTTATCTCTAATCTTTTATCTTTGATCTTTAATGATAACATTCTTACAATCCCACCCACTCATACCTCTTTTCCTGACTCTAGGACTCGGTTTCTTGCTCGGGAAAGTTAAACTCGGCTCCTTCTCTCTTGGATCTATAGCCGCAACCTTAATAGTCGGTGTCATAATTGGACAACTTGACATCTCCATACCGGACTTAGCAAAAAATATCTTCTTCCTTCTGTTTCTGTTCTCTGTTGGATATGGAGTAGGACCTCAATTTTTCCGCGCTTTCAAAGGCAATGGAGTAAAGATTGTGGCTTTTGCTGCTGTTGCAGCAATTGTCAGTGCAGGCGTGGTGGTATTGGCGGCAGAACTCCTTGGTTATAGCAAGGGTGTTGCAGCCGGTCTTTATGCCGGGTCTCAAAATTCCTCTGCATCATTAGGTCTTCTTTCAGATACAGTAAAAGGACTTCCTTTAGCAGAATCCGAACGGGAACATATATTGAAACTAATACCTGCATGCTATGCTGCCACCTATGTGCTTGGCACTGTCTTTACGGCTTGGTTCCTATCTTCAATAACTCCCAAAATGATAGGAGGCTTAAAGAAAGTTCAAGCAGATATTGCTGATATCGAGCAAGCACTTGAAGGTGGAGACACTCCGCTTGCTCCGGGAATGATTCCGGCTCGTCGTCCGGTAGTATATAGAGCATACGAAGCAACTGATTCTTTTTTCGACATTCCCCGTTCTCCGGCTGAAATAAGAGAGCGTTATAAGGCTATGAATGTAAGGGTTGTGTTTGTAAGAGCCAGAATTTCAGGGATAATTACAGATCCATCTCCTGATGTCAGAATATCACATGGAGACCATATAGTTCTTGGCGGACGTTCAGAGGAAATGACAGCCCTTCCTCAGCCTCCGGGTCCGGAAATAGCAGACCATGAACTTCTTAATTTCGGAGCCGAACGCACTCCCGTCACAATAGCATCAAAGGATGTGGATCAAATGACACTTGGTCAGTTGTTTTCACAGGAATTCATGGACCGCGTAGCCATAGCATCTTTAAAGAGAAACGGACTATCCATCCCTATCAAAAACAACACAGAGCTTTGTGGTGGGGATATCGTGACTCTTATAGGTTGGCCATGCGATGTGGAAGCGGCTGCTGCTCACCTGGGGTATGCAGACCGAGACACAAACGCCACAGACATGGTATTCCTAGGTTTAGGAATTGCACTTGGATGTATCGTAGGAGCCATCTCTATCAAAATTCATGGCATTCCAATGGCATTAGGCACAAGTGTAGGAGCGTTATTTTCGGGACTATTCCTCGGATGGCTTCGTTCGCGCCGACCATCTTTCGGACACATTCCGTCTTCTGCACTATGGATTTTGAATAATCTTGGCGCTAATATGTTTATTGCTATACTTGGGCTATCAGCAGGATCCGCTTTGGTAAGCGG
>CAMWQF010000019.1 GCA_947176285.1 uncultured Porphyromonadaceae bacterium | reverse complement strand
GCTACCTCTTCAACGGTCTCTATATTGACTCTACAGACTGGGATTGGGAGCAATATCCTGTGCTACGGCTTGACCTGAATACCGACCGATACGCCGAGCAAGGAAAACTCGACGGTGTCCTTGACAGGATTTTCCGAGGATGGGAGGAGAAATATGGAGTTGAAGTTAAAGACGAGGATTATTCACAAAGATTCAGCACCATCATAAAGACTGCTCACGAGAAAACCGGCAGACAAGTGGTGATACTCGTAGATGAATACGACAAACCTCTGGTCGGAAATCTTGACAAAGACGAAAATTTCGAACACTACCGCACAAAACTGGCATCAATATACTCCAACTTCAAAAGCTCGGCAGAGCACATTCGCCTCGTATTCCTGACCGGTGTGAGCCGTTTCAGCAAACTCAGCGTTTTCTCTGACCTCAACAATCTTAAGGACATAACTTTCGCCGACAAGTTCGCCGACATATGCGGAATTACAGAAAAAGAACTTCTCGATAACTTTCACACCGGAATAGAAAGACTCGCAGAAGAATACGACACCTCGTACGAGAACATGCGCCAAAAGCTTAAGAAAAACTACGATGGATACCGGTTTGCTAAAAAAGGAAGCGAAATCTACAATCCGTGGTCTGTGCTCAACGCAATGTCCGAATCAAGGATAAGTAGCTACTGGAATGCCACAGGAGCCGCCACCGTCATCGCTAAGGCTCTATATGGTGCTGATGTCGATGTAGAGAAGATTCTCAATGCCAAGTGGCGCATTAACCATCTCTCCGGACTTGATCTCCGTAACGCAGATCCGACAGCTCTTCTTTACCAGACCGGTTATCTGACTATATCCAGTTATGACATAAAAACCGACACAGTTCTCCTGAAAGTACCTAACGATGAAGTCAAGGAAGGGCTTTTCTCCGATCTGCTGCAGTTTTACGTTAAGGTAAAGAGAGGGACTTCAGAAAGTGTGGTCCGCGACATAATCTTTGCCATTGAAGAGGGGAAACCTGAGGAAATGATGAAGAGCCTCGACGCATATTTCGCCGGAGTGCCTTACGATCTCAAGATGGATAACGAGAATAATTTCCATAATGCATTCTACATCCTTATGACCCTGATAGGGATAGATGCTAAGGCAGAAACGCATACCTCCGACGGACGCATCGACCTCCTTATCGAAACTCCGAAATTCATCTACATTATAGAGTTGAAATATGATGCCACTCCCGAACAGGCTCTGCGTC
Source organism: uncultured Porphyromonadaceae bacterium (assembly GCA_947176285.1). GTDB lineage: Bacteria > Bacteroidota > Bacteroidia > Bacteroidales > Muribaculaceae > Lepagella. Next base: position 17,477 of record CAMWQF010000019.1, on the reverse strand, counting down.
AAATCAACGAGAAGCAGTATACCCGTAAGTTTGCTGCCGATAGCCGCAAACTATTCAAAATCGGAGTTAACTTCTCATCCGAGACACGCAGAATCGGAGGCTGGCAGATTGAATCCTGATTTGTCGAAAGGAAACCTCCGATGCCGACTACCGATAGCCTAACCTGGATAGTTCGTCATATGCCCATTTAAAGATTACTATCGACGTTGCGAATAATGCCACGCCGACTATTGCCACCAATAGCGCTTGCTTTCTATATCCCCCCTTATACATCCAGAATGAAAAATACAGTGCCACTCCCAATAAAATGGATACTGAGACGTATCTTAAAAAATACAACGAAAAAGGCAACCAGTCAATTACATAAAGAAATATGCTACTGCAACCTGACACCACATACATAACCTTCCTATATGGCATGTGGATAGAAGATATGATATTACGAAGTTTCATAATTAATTATTAGATTATCTTAAAATAAAACATATTCTCCGCCAGACATAGGGCAATGATTAGCCCTATCTTAACAACAGCCAATATATAATGGCCCCTCTTGAAATACCAATATATAAGATGAACAGTGCATACAATAAAACAAGCCTGTATGATTATGTTAAGTATCAAGGGAAGCTGCAGACACAATCCTGCCAAGACCATTATGAAAAGTCCCGTTGAATACCTATCTCTGTCGGCAGCATCCTCGTTGAGTTTTGACCATTCTTCAATACGCCTTAACCACTCCGTCATAACTGTTGATTTAAAAGATTCCACACAATATCCCATGCGTTCCCTGCCCCTCTGCGCTCTCTGCGTGACAAAGGTACGGAATTATCCCGCCAACAGCAAATTTCCGGGTTTAGTTTTAGTTTAGAAAGATAGCACAATCTTTCAATACATTCATATTAAACGAATTAACTCATCAACAGAATTTGCGTCCAAATCCTGGTCAAAAAACTTCTTCCCCATTTCTTTTCTCCTGAAAGTAATAGTAGATTTAGATCTTCCTACGAGCATGGCGATGTTGGCAGGACTCACCCCACACTTGATCAGCAACGTCATATGAAGGTCTGACAACTTCAATTCTCCTCCGGCAAGCACATACAGATTGCTCTTAAACTTAGGGCTGCCCTTCACTATGACTTTCTCAAGTTCGTCCCATATCGGGCTTGATTCTTTTATTATTGAGCCGTTGCGTATATTCTGTTGGATAGTTTCATAGACATCAGACTCAAGTATAGTCAAAGGTATGATGCTTCCGCCATCCCGAGACAGCGACATCAATCTCTGCAGCAACACGGTGCGGCTATCCACAGAATTGACTGCCACAATTGCAGGATTCTCATCATTGCGGTAGAAATACATCACCGTTACGGCAAGAGCCCCTGCCGTAATGAGTATCCCTAAAACCCACCTCATCATCTCCAACTCAGTCATCGCTATGTTTTATATCGTCAGCATGCGACAGGCCTGCCGATTTCATATAAAAATTCTGGGGCAAAGTCTGCTCCGTTGGCCCATTCAATAGTGACTCGTGTCAATCCAAACTGGATGAATTTATCATGATCCCGCAATTCACCGAAAACTTCACCTTCCAAAAATGGAAAGAGGTCTACGGTTTTTCTCTCTCCGTCACTAAATAGAAGTTCCAGCACATAGTCTCCGCAATAATCTACATCTTTTACTTTTAACATGGCATATTAATTACTTCAACGGTTCAATCTTTCCTATTTTCTCACCTCGCTGCGCCTTTTCCCACAAAGAGAGAATCTCTTCCTCATGCTGGTCAATCCATTGATTTACCTTAAGTATAACTTTAGCAGGTGCTTTTCCATCCACCACTCTGTCTATTACTGATATACTGCATTCATAATCTCCATACGTAAAATGGATATGAGGAGGATTATGGTCTCTCCAATAAAGGGAAAGTATTATTCCATAGAATCTGCAAATTTCAGGCATCGTTATGTTTTTTCTGCAAATATAACATGTTTCTAACGTAAAAACAAAAATAACAGATGAAAAAAAGTCGAAGAATTCCTATCTGCCGGATTTGCTAAATCATAACGGCTGCAGGGTGCGTATGGTCTCGAGTATCGAGAGGGCTTCGGAGACTGTTGGCACTTCGGTTATTAGGAAGGAACGCTTGCCGTTGATGTCGCGCAACTTCGTGCGCTTCGGATCGAGCTGAAGCCATGACAGAAGACGCCCGAACGCCGTAGAGGCATAATACGCCGCGTTTTCTTCTCCGACAAAGTAAATATACATCTTGCCACCCTTAAGCGTCAGACGCTCGATTCCAAGGCGTTTCGCAGCCATCCTGAGAGGCACAACCTTGATGAGTTCTTCCGTTGTGGCAGGGATAGCACCAAAACGGTCCTTAAGCTGCGCCCGGAATTCCTCTATCTGCTCCTCATTCTCCATATTGTCAAGCTGCTGATAAAGGGAGATTCGCTCACTCTCCTGTGGCACGTAAGATGGCGGCAACCTCAACTCAAGGTCGCTCTCTATGGCGCAGTCTGCCACAAACTCCTCTTCTCCCGGCTTCGTAGTCTCAGCAAAAGTGTCGGCAAACTCTTCCGTTTTCAGTTCGAGGACTGATTCCTTCAATATCTTCTGATATGTCTCATATCCCAAGTCGGCAATGAACCCCGACTGCTCAGCGCCCAGCAGATTGCCGGCTCCTCTGATGTCAAGGTCCTGCATCGCTATATGTATGCCGCTTCCAAGGTCGCTGAAACTTTCGATAGCCTGAAGACGGCGACGAGCCACAGGAGTAAGAGGAGCACCCGGCGGCACCATGAAATAGCAGAATGCCTTGCGGTCGCTTCTTCCGACACGCCCGCGCAACTGATGCAGTTCTGAAAGACCGAAATGATGAGCATTGTTGACTATGATGGTATTCACATTAGGCATGTCGACGCCATTCTCAACGATGGTCGTAGAAAGCAATATGTCGTAGTCGTGCGCCGCAAAGTCAAGGATAGCCTTTTCAAGTTTCTCCGGAGGCATCTGTCCATGTGCCTTTATCACCCTGGCATCAGGCACCAGACGATTCAGCATATTCTCCAGCATATTCAGGTTTTCGATGCGGTTGGAAATCACAAACAGCTGCCCATTGCGTGAAAGTTCAAAATTTACCGCTTCCTTCACCATTTCATCATCAAGTGTCGCCACTGTGGTGACTACCGGATGGCGGTTTGCCGGTGGAGTATTCAGAGAACTCAGATCCCTGGCACCCATCAGAGAGAACTGCAAAGTTCTCGGAATTGGAGTGGCACTCATGGTCAAGGTATCTACATTCACCTTCATCTGCTTCAATTTCTCCTTGACAGCCACACCGAATTTCTGTTCTTCATCCACAATAAGCAATCCGAGATCCTTGAACTTTACCCCTTTCCCTATAAGCTTATGAGTGCCTATGAGAATATCTATCTTTCCTGCTTCGAGATCAGCAAGAATCTGCTTCACCTCTTTCGGTTTTTTAGCCCTTGATATAAATTCAACTCTCACCGGGAGGTCTTTAAGTCTTTGAGAGAATGTGCGGTAATGCTGCATCGCCAGCACCGTTGTGGGCACAAGGACCGCTGTCTGCTTTGAATCAGTGGCTGCCTTGAAGGCTGCTCTGATGGCAATTTCTGTCTTTCCAAATCCAACATCGCCGCACACTAAGCGATCCATCGGACGAGGACTCTCCATGTCAGCCTTTATTGCCTGGGTAGCCTTGAGTTGATCGGGGGTATCTTCATAGATGAAACTTGCCTCCAATTCATGCTGCAGATAAGAATCGGGTGAATATGCATACCCTTTTTCCTCACGTCGCGCAGCATAGAGTTTGATAAGGTCGCGGGCAATATCCTTCATCTTGCTCTTCGTGCGGTCCTTGATTCGATTCCAAGCCCCGGAGCCAAGTTTGTTGATCTTTGGCGGCACACCCTCCTTGCCGCGGTATTTCGACAGTTTATGGAGCGAATGGATCGACACGAGTATCATGTCATCGTTCTGATACAGGAGTTTGATCATCTCCTGCGGACTCCCGTTGGTGTCTGTCTTGATAAGACCGGCAAACTTCCCAATGCCATGATCAATATGGACTATATAATCCCCTACCTCTATCTGATTCAACTCCTTAAGCGACAAAGCAAGTTTGCCGCTACGAGCCTTGTCTGATTTGAGGCTGTATTTATGAAATCGGTCGAATATCTGATGGTCGGTGAAGAAGCACACCTTTGACTCATGATCTACGAATCCGGCATGAATGGTCTGAGAAACAGAAGTAAATGTTATATGCTCACCCCGATCTGCAAAAATCTCCTTCAGACGCTCTCCCTGATAAGCAGAATCGCTGAGAATTAGCAGACGGTAGCCATCTGCAAGCATTTGTGTGAACGATTCGGAGATAATATCGAAGTTTTTATGGTAAAGTGCCTGCGGAGAGGTATTGAATTCCATGACTGCTTCCTTTCCCGAAGGAGTAAGTGTCATTCCAAACTCAAATATCCTGAATTTTTCCAGTCTCTTTGCAAAATCTTCGGCATCCACCACTTTTTTCATCGCTTCCGGATCCCCCTCTTCAGCAATGGCTGCCGATTCGGAATATTCCTGTGAGGCAATGTCGCGAACTGTTGCTACCAAAGCCGATGAATCGGCAACAAAAAGCGGCACTTCATCGCCAATAAATTCAAGCAAAGACACCCCATGCTCACTGTTTCCTTCTGCAGCGGAAGCGGCTACGATAGAAACTTCCCCCAAACGCTGCTCTGAGAGTTGGGTCTCGACATTGAATGTGCGTATGGAGTCTATTTCATCGTCGAAAAAGTCAATGCGGTAGGGAAGTTCGTTGGAATAGGAGAAAACGTCGAGAATCGAGCCTCTGCGGGCAAATTGGCCCGGTTCGTAGACATAGTCCACCTGACGGAATCCCAATTCGAGAAGCCGGTCTTCCACCTTCCCGATATCCGCTTGCTTAGCGGTGGTCAGTTTCAGAGTGTTTTTCTCAAGTTCAGCTCTTAGAGGAACCCTTTCGGCAAGTGCTTCGGGATAGGTCACAATCCAACCGACTTTTCCCGTCTGCCACCCATCGAGTGCTTCTGCACGCAAGATCTGCTGAGGAGCGTCTATACGCCCGTATTTGATATGGCGCTTGTAGCCGGATGGGAAAAATGCTACCTCGCATTCGGCTACTCGAGACAGATCATGATATAAATATCCGGCAGAATCCGCATCATCTGCCACTATAACCTTAGGATGTTTCGTGTCGGATGATTTCCCGAGCAATACTGCGGCAGCCGATCCCTTAAGGCCGCATAGAGCCGCCCTCGACACTTTTTTGTCCCCAATCAGTTTTTTCAGAGCGGCAAGACGTGCGGGGGTTGCGAAAAGCGATGCAGCCTCGCTAAGAGTCATCTGGGCGCTCATTTAGTTTTTCCCTTTTTTGCCTTGTCGTGGCTGCTGTCAGAGGCAGACGATCCCTTAAGGATAGCATTATATTCAGGAGATTCTATGATAGATATAGCAGTCTCCACTACAGGGTCATCTGTGATTTCTACAGCCACTCGACCGCCATCGCCATAATAGCGGGTAGCGATCTCCTCCTCAAGATAATGCTTTATTTCCTTTTTCTTAAACTGCAAATCGCGCTCCAGATCGCTCCCGAGTGATTTTTCAAGGGCTGACAATGTTGAATCATTGTCGGCTGTCATATATCCTTGTTCGTCTGCTTGCTTGCGCACTTCCTTAAGAAGGGCGTCAAACGAAGTGTCGTATTTCATTCCGCTTCCTACTACGAATTCCTTGAAGTCGGCATAGTCCTCATCCGAAATTATGAATTTGTCAAGCGGCAATGCCTCAGGATGAGTTGCCCTGTATTTATTGGCATAGTCAAATATCTTGTTCTTTGTCACAAGATTGTAAAGGATATCCGAATACGTGTTATTCTTTACTACAGAGTCAGGTTGTAGGCCTCCCCCGTCGCGCACTTCGCGCCCCCGTGAGGTGTAGTAGACGTTGGTCAGAGAGTCCGGCGTACGCGCCACGCTTCCATCGGGATTCCGTTTTGAATAGTCAAGAGCCTGAATCAGGCGCCCGGAAGGAATATAATATTTGGAGACTGTGACTTTCAGTAAAGCATCATGAGGGAGTGGGAATGTAGTTTGCACCAACCCCTTGCCGAAACTTCGGTTTCCCACAAGCACCGCGCGGTCAAGATCCTGAAGCGCGCCTGCCGTTATCTCTGATGCAGAAGCGGTGCCACCATCGGTCAGCACTACGATCGGCATATCCGGGAACTTAGGGTTGTGCGTTGTCTTGTAGACACGTTCCTTTCCGTTGCCGCTTGTGCGAAGCACCTGGGTGCCTTTGGGAAGGAAATTGCCAAGAATATCGATGGCACTTTCCACAAGGCCTCCTCCATTGCCGCGCAAGTCAAGAATCAAGCCCGAAAAACCGGGATTTTTATTAAGTGAATCAAGAGCAGTCGATATTTCCCGAGGCGAATTCATTATATAACTGTTCAGGCGTATATATCCCGTAGAAGGGGTGACCATACCGAAATATGGCACAGATTTTTCCGTAACTTTCTCTCTTGTTACAGTGAACGACAATATAGAATCGGCTACGTATGGACGATTCACCTCAATATGAACATCAGTGCCCGGAGTTCCCTTAAGCAATTTTGAGACTTCAGCAGTCTTTGCACCCTTAGTTGCTACCGTGTCAACTTTCAAAATTCTGTCGCCGGGCATAAGACCCGCCTTTGCTGCCGGACTCCCTTCCATGGGCTGGGATATGCATACATAGCCATCATACTCTGTGATGTAACTTCCAATGCCGGCATATTCCCCGGTGGTCATTTTCATCAACTGGTCGCGGTCGTCGGATGTATAATATTCCGTATAAGGATCTACGGTGTTGAGCATGGCGTTGGAGGCTGCCTTAAAAGCCTCGTCGATGCGGATTGAGTCTACATAGTTTTCCTCAAGCACCTTCACCATAGAGTTGAAGGTCTTGAGATTGCGCTGGAGAGCCATGTCATGGCTTTTCTTGGCGCAGGCACCAAGCGATATCGATATGAGTGCCACAAGAGGCAATATGATCCTTTTCATACGGAATTGTTTCAATGTTAACAGTGTCTAAACGTTTTTAGCACACAAAAAGTTAGCTGAGTTGCTCTTGAGATTTGATGTCGGGATGAGGATAGTCTATGGTGAAATGGAGTCCTCGGCTTTCCTTGCGTTCACGAGCCTGTCGCATGATCAGATAGCCAATGTTGATGATATTACGCAGTTCGCACAAAGCCCTTGTCGGTTTGCTCTCTTTGAATAGCCTTTCTGTTTCCTGATACAAAATATCAAGTCGGTTCCAAGCGCGGTCAAGCCGCAAGTCGCTCCTGACTATGCCCACATAATATCCCATAATCTGGTTGACTTCCTTTTCCGACTGTGTGATGAGCACCATCTCCTCTGTATGAGTTGTGCCTTCGTCATTCCATTCCGGCACATCAGTGCGGAAGTCGATGCCATCCACTCTTTCAAGAGAGTGCTTTGCTGCCGCATCGGCATAGACCACTGCCTCTATCAATGAGTTAGATGCCAATCGGTTGCCTCCATGAAGCCCGGTGCATGAGCATTCTCCGATGGCATACAAGCGGTCGATGCTCGACTGCCCGTCAGTATCTACCTTGATACCCCCACAGAGGTAATGGGCTGCGGGCGCTACCGGAATCATGTCTTTTGTTATGTCAATGCCCAATGACAGGCATTTTTCATAGATGTTGGGGAAATGCTTCTTGGTCTCCTCCGGATCCTTATGGGTGACATCAAGATATACATGGTCCGTACCATTTTGTTTCATCTCAGAGTCTATTGCACGCGCCACAATATCGCGCGGTGCAAGAGAGAGCCTTGGATCATATTTGTGCATAAACTCTTTTCCATCAAGGGTCTTCAAGACAGCGCCATAGCCTCGCATAGCCTCTGTGATAAGGAAACTCGGACGGTCGCCGGGGTGGTAAAGTGCCGTTGGATGGAACTGGATAAATTCCATGTCGCATACAGTTCCCTTGGCACGATATACCATTGCTATGCCATCACCGGTTGCTACAAGCGGATTGGTGGTGGTAGTGTAGCAAGCGCCTACGCCGCCCGTAGCCATGACTGTTATCTTTGAAAGAAAAGTATCCACTTTCTCTGTGTTTTCATCAAGCACATAGGCTCCATAGCAAGTAATGTCGGGAGTGCGGCGAGTGACTATCTTTCCCAAATGATGCTGCGTGATTATTTCCACAGCGAAATGATGGTCGAATATGTCGATATATGGATTCTCCTTAATACGCTCTATAAGTGATTCCTGTATGGCAGCCCCGGTGTTGTCGGCATGATGGAGTATACGGAATTCGGAATGCCCTCCCTCTCGGTGAAGATCAAACGACCCATCCTCCTTCTTGTCGAAATCAACTCCCCACTTCAATAATTCTTTTATCTGTTCTGGAGCATTCTTCACCACCTTTTCCACTGCATTCCGGTCAGACAACCAATCCCCTGCCACCATAGTGTCATGTATATGCTTGTCAAAATCGTCAACTTCAAGATTTGTGACACTTGCCACTCCCCCCTGAGCAAAGAATGTATTGGCTTCTTCAAGTGTAGCCTTGCAGATTATTGCCACCCTATGACTTGGAGATGCCACTTTAAGGGCAAAACTCATGCCGGCTACACCGGAGCCGATCACGAGATAATCGTATTTATAGACCATTTCAAGTTAAGTTTATTGGTAGGGCGTGAGCCTTTCACAGCCCACGCCCTTTAGGTAGGATTATATCATCATGCGCCAATTATTGACATTGACGTCACAATATCCTTTTGATTAGAGACCGCCAAGATTGTAGCTTGCAAATTCGAGGTCTTTCTGAGCCTTAGCGAGCAAGCTGTTGTCAAGTTTGATAGCCTCGCGGAGGTTAGTCAACACCATGTTCTCGTTGTTGGTGCGTGCGCCTACGATAGCAGCGAGATAGTAAGTGTTGGCATTAGGATTCTGGATCGCTGCGAGTGTATTTTTAGCAGCGCTGTAATCCTTGGAAAGAATCTGAGCAAGAGCAGTATTGTTGTTCTTCACACCGCTGAGATTGCTTACAGCGTTAGCCACCTGACCTTCGTTGAGGTAAAGCACGCCGAGTGCGGCAGCAGCCTCGGGAACTCCGGCAGCACCGCCGATGAGATCCTTAGCCTGGCTAAGGTTGTTGTTGGCAAGTGCAAGAAGACCCTGGTTGAATTCTACTGACTTGTCGTTAGGAGCAAGTTTCTTTGCCTGAGCAAGAGCCTTTGATGCAGCGTCATAGTTGCCGAGGCTGAACTGAGTTGCTCCAAGACCATTCCATGTGCGGAAATCGTTGGGGAAAATCTGGGTTGCAGCAGCATAGATGGCAGCCTTGCGAGCATCGTCGTCTACGAGTGTGGCAGCATAGAGAATTTCCTCAATTGTAAGCTGGTTAGGAGTTGATTCTACGATAGTGAGAAGTTCTGCATCGCTCTTGCCGATTACGTTGACAGTAGCAACGATCTTAGAGTAACGGAGTTGTGGGAGGATCTGCTCTGCGAGTTCGTTGAATACAGCCGACATGTTGCGGATCTCATTTTCGCGCTGTTCCGGATCCTTATACATCTTGAGGACGCTGAGGATGAGGTTCTTGTCCTGGATGTTGCTCTTTTCTACGAGCTGCTGGAAGCCTTCCCAGTCTTCTGGAGTGAACTCAGAAGTAAGTTCACCGAATTCAGTGATTTTGTCTTTCTTAAGCTGGTTGCGCATGTAGTCTACAGTGGCAACTTCACGCTTTTCAGCAAGCTGTGTGTTGAAAGCCATCGTGCCGTCAGGAGAAGCATAAGAATGCACGTTGATGCCTGCGATTTCTCTGTTAGGAGCATCGTTGGAAGCGATAAGATCATTATTGAAGTCAATATAATCCTTTGCGTCTACCTGATTTGCGCGGATATTAGCTTGGTTGATGAGGAACTTGATTTCTGCGCTGTATTGCTCTTTGATGATTCTCTCAAAGTTGCTGGTTGCAGGAGCCGGCTCAAGCACTGCCACATCTGTGAGAGTAGAAGTAGCAATCACACCATAGCCAACTTTCACGCGAGGAAGAACATAGTCGTTGCCTCCCTGATTCACCTTGAAGTCAAGATAAAGGTCGCTGTTTGCCATCTCCGGCTGATACTTCACATTGAATGGGATAGTCACAGGACCGCCGTTGCTGTAAGAGATCACCTGGCCGTTGGCACGTGCATTCTCACCCTGGAATGTTACCTGAGAACTGCTTGCCTCGCCACCATCCCATACGAGTACCGGTGTCACTGTTACCACTGCATTCTTCGGCATGAACTTTGCCGGTACTGTACCGGAAATTGTCGCCGGAACTGTTTCGCCTACTGTCTCAAGCGGAGTAGGATTGGTGGTGAAATACTCTGATGCGAAGTCACTCACCTTTTTAGAGCAGGAACCCATTGCGAGTACCATAGCTCCCAATGATACATAAACTAAAGTCTTTTTCATGATCATGTGTATAAAAAAACTAACTAAATTTCAGGTATTCAATTATATACATTCATCTGCACCTATATTTCCATACAAGTACAGACTTATTTGGAATCAAAATTACATAAATAACCTTAGATTTGCAACTTTTTTACGAAAAAAACATTCTTCGGCTCGATTATCATGATATGCACATCCCTGAGCAGGACTCATGATTCATAGAAGATAGCCTCTTTCTGATAGCGCGCCATGAGTGTATTGTATGCCCAGTCGTCGCATGGCTGCAGGGTTATTCCTCTCGATTCGTCGATAATGTAGTCTGTGATCGGAGCTCCGGCATATATCGAACATACTACACCCCCACCGAGTCGAGGATTCACCTCCATCAGCAAATAACGGTTGCGGTCCAAATCGTGAAGGAACTGCAGCGTGATTGGTCCGCGAAGCTTAAATATCTCTATCACCTGACGACTTAACTTGTCGAGAGCAGCATTACGGCATGTGATGGTGCGCGTCACTTCGCCTCCCATCACTTCAAGACGCACCCTCGGCACAACAGTTAGGATTTCACCCTTTTGTGACACGTAGCAATCTACAGTGTATTCATCCTTGTTTTCTATATATTCCTGCACGAGATAATCGCTCAGGTTTTCAAGTTGCATAAGTTCATCCAAGGTGTGAAAAATCTTTATGCCTCGAGAGGCAGATCCCTTGCGGGGTTTTGCTATCGCCGGCATCTTAGCAGTCAAGGCTGAATAGGTTTTCGGTATAGGTATGCCGGCTTTCTCAAAGGCCTTTGCAGCCTCTATCTTGTCAAACATCTTTCGGCTCGTCTCAAAATCACCTACCGGAATAAACACCTCCGGAAGATGTTGACGCACCTTTGATGCTATCTCAATAGCTCCGCTCACGAATGGCAAGATAATGTCTACTTCATACTCCTTTGCCACTCTTACGATATCAGACACCACGTTGGGGTCGCTCCATCTTAATCCCACCACGACCTTGCCTACAAGTGCAATCGGCACCTGCTCCATCAATTCATAACTGATGATGTTGACTTCGCGTCCGATTCTCTCGCCGCTGCGCTTGAATAGTTCGGCCATTGACACCCGGCGCGCTCCCCCAAGCATCATGATGTTGATCTTTTTCATATTTTTATTTTCGGATTTACGATAATTAGATTCCCTTTCTTCTCTTATCCCCCTATTTCATCCTTATAGGTCTCGATATGCCGATCTTTCTTCTCCTGCAATATCTCTGATATAGTCAAGAAAATTCCGGTCTCCTCCACATCGCCAAATTCATCGTTGACTGCAGTTCCAAACATCCGCATCGTGGGGGAAAGACTCATGTAGGCACTCACGAGAGGAGGAATGTTAAGCCCTTGCTCCCTGATTAGTTTGTTAAGTATCTTATAGTCCTCTTTATAGTTTTCTCCGGAAAGACGACCCTGAATCTCAGGACTCATGGCATTTGAATCTAACGGGCGTATAGGGCGCACAAGTTTCTCTGTATCAGGAAAATGCTTATACAAAAAACCTAAAATCAAATCAAGATTTTCCCTTCCGAATGCAGGATACATTGTCACTTTGCCAAAAAGATACTTGATATGGGGATACACTACTGTAAGGGCGCCGAGTCCATCCCACAGATTGTCAAGCGCAAACAAAGCTTTCGTGCCTGCCTTGCTGCTTTGATATCCAACTGACACAAACGATCTGCCAAGTTCAAGAGTCTCAGGCAATATCTCCTTTAGAAAACGTTCTGAAAAATCAAACAGATGGGCTGTGGCTATATGAGGCACTCCGGAACTCATGTCGATTTTGTCGCCTGTTATAAAGCGATACCCCCCTAAAATCTCGCGAGCCTGTGGATCCCACACAATCAACTGCTGGCAAGGCTCCGGCATAATGTCAAATTCATCTATGTCATATTCTTTGCCGGTTCCGCCCCCTGCCTCACGAAAAGCCACTTCTCTCAGTCGCCCGATCTCTAACATTGTGTTGGGCGCATTGTGTGCGTTGACAACATAGAGAAGATTGTCACCTTTATTCGTATGCCGAAGCAAGCGCTCCGCAGTCAATTCCGACTCGATAGCGCTTCTGTCCACTGGTGGTATGATGGGCTCCATTGTCATTTTTATCAATCTGTAGTCAATCTTTTTGCCTTCGCCATCCTCCCAAACTGCAAAGTTAATAATAAATTTAGAATAATGCATAATTCATAATGCATAATTCATAATTTTATACTCAATATTCAGTTTCCTGACGGATGAAAATGAGAATACACGAGCGTTCCTTTAGCCTTACCCACTGCCTCTGCCAATGAGTCCTGACTCGCTTCCTTTATTCGTTTTACGCTTTTGAATTGCTTTATCAGCGTGGTCTTGGTGGCTGGTCCAATCCCTTTGATGCTGTCGAGTTCGCTCACCGTCTGCCCTTTCGACCGCCGGTCACGATGATGAGTTATGCCAAATCTATGCGCCTCGTCGCGCATAGCCTGGATTACACGCAGGCTCGGACTTGTTTTGTTGATGTAAAGCGGCAACGAATCCCCGGGGAAATATATTTCTTCAAGTCTCTTGGCAATTCCCACGAGAGCCACCTCTCCTCTTATGCCCATTTCATCGAATGCCTCCACAGCAGCGCTGAGCTGACCTTTTCCTCCGTCTACCACTACCATGTCAGGCAATTTCTCACCCTCAGACATCATCCTGGTATAGCGCCGATGAAGCACCTCCTTCATCGAAGCAAAGTCGTCGGCTCCTACCACTGTCTTGATGATGAAATGCCGATAGTCTTTTTTCGATGGCTTGCCATTCTTGAATACCACACAACTCGCCACAGGGTTTGTGCCTTGAATATTGGAGTTGTCGAAACATTCTATGTGCCTTGGCTGAACCTCAAGACGGAAATCGCGTTTCATGGTCTCCATAAGTTTGTCGACGTTTCTTTCAGGATCAAGAGCCTCCGCTTGCTTCTCTTTGTCTTTGAGATATTGCGACGCATTCTTGACGGCGACATCGAGAACTTTCTTCAAATCCCCTCTTTGCGGAATCGTGAATTTTATGTTTTCAAACTCCACATCGGGCAAAAAAGGCACGATGACTTCGGAGAATTTTCGTTCAAATCGCCGCCCTACTTCCGCTATTGCCATCGAAAGGATTTCCTCCTTTGAAGAAGCGGAGCATCTCCTGTATTCAAGGTTGATGCTCTGGATTACCGCGCCATTGTGAAGATGCATGAAGTTGACCACTGCATCATCTTCATCTTCGCTTGCCACAAAACCGAAGATGTCAAGTTCTGCCATCTCTGTCTTTGCCACTATGCTCTTTACATTATAGCGCTTCACAGCCTCATACTTTTCCTTCACCTCCTGAGCCTGCTCAAACTTCCATTCCGAGCTGAGCCTCTCCATCTCCTCGAGCAGATATTTCTCTAATTCTACGGTTTCACCGCGTAAAATTGCCCTTACCCTTTTCACATATTCATCATATTGCTCCTTATTGATGAAGCCCCTGCAAGGTCCCCCACATTTCTTAATATGATAGTCAAGACACAGAGAATATTTGCCTCTCGCAATCCCCTTTTCATCGAGCGTATGCCTGCAACTTCTAAGTGGAAAGATATCACGTATCAATTGCAAAACCACCTTCGCCGATTGCAAATTCGAGTAAGGACCATAGTATTTCGCGCCAAGCCCCTTCTCCCTCGTCATGAACACCCTTGGGAAATCCTCTTTTGTCACCACAATCCAGGGATAAGACTTGTCATCTTTCAGAAGCACATTATATCGGGGCTGATATTCCTTTATCATCGCGCTTTCCAGATGCAGCGCATCCTCTTCAGTATGCACCACGATAAAGCGCATGTCGACTATGGAACGCACAAGGAGATTCGTGCGCCTGATATCATGCTGGCGATTGAAATATGATGAAACTCGCCTTTTCAAGCGTTTTGCTTTCCCGACATATATTACAGTGCCTGTATTGTCAAGATACATGTAGACACCCGGTGAATCCGGGAGGGAAAGTATCTTTTCGCGAAGTTTCTCCCCGGGGCGGTTATTGCGGATGTCGTCAGGCGTCCTGTCAGACTTGATTTCAAGATTGAAACCTCCATGCTCATTGATATCCCTACCCGCTCCGGCAAGCAGTTCCGAATTGTTTCCGTATTCTTCTGCCATTGAAGCAAAATTTGAACAAAAGCTCCGATTTCATCGAAGCTTTTCCTTAATTATACTTATGAGACTCTTTTTTTAATACTTCAGAAGTGATGTCACTTCAACATCTTTCGGAAGGATGTCCCTGCCATGAAGATCCGTCAATTCTACGATGAAATTGATATAAATCTTCTTTGGATTCATCGATTTCACAAGCTGGCAGCATGCATTCATCGTTCCGCCTGTAGCGAGCAAGTCATCGTGAAGCACCACCACATCATCAGGACCTATTGCATCACTGTGGAGTTCTATTGTGTCCACCCCATATTCTTTCACGTAAGAAGCCTTGACTGTGACAGAAGGCAGTTTCCCCGGTTTGCGCGCCGGAACAAATCCAGCCCCAAGTTTGTCGGCAAGGATAGATCCTCCGATGAAACCGCGAGATTCTATGCCTACCACTTTTGTCACGCTCTTGTCCTTATAAAGTTCTGCAAGGGCATCCCCCATCACATGGAGAGCTTCGCCGTTCTTGATCATTGTTGTCAGGTCTCTGAATACGATTCCCACTGACGGAAAATCGGGCACATCTCTGATTAGCCCTCTTAAATCTTCTAACTGCATGTCTTTTCTCTTTTATTTTAAATTATAATATTCTTAAATTTTTCCGATGAATCCGATGCGGATTCAATGTTTCATATTTTATGCTTCTTATGTTTCACGTGAAACATTTTCATCATAAAACCTTATAATCTACGGCAAAGTAAACCGTCTGTCAATTTCGAAGCATCACGAGTAGCACATTGATGTCTGAAGGAGAAACCCCGGGTATGCGGGATGCCTGCCCGATGGTCGACGGTCGAATCTTTGAGAGTTTTTGGCGTCCTTCTGTGGAGATGGCAAGTATTTCATCAAAGTTCATGCCTTCCGGTATGCGGACTTTTTCAAGTCGGCTCATCTTGTCGGCAGACTCTCTTTCCCGATCTATATATCCCTGATATTTTATAAGAATTTCAGCAGACTCAATTATCTCTTCTCGCCTATCCTTCTCCACTTCCTCACAGCGTTCCTTCAGCGATGGAATCAACGGCAAGAGATTCTGGAAGTTCAACTGCGGGCGCCGCAGAAGATCAGCTATCTTAACTCTCCCCGGCAAGATTCCGGTGCCGCACTCCTCGAGAAACTTCTGGAGTTCTTCGGTTGGACGCACTGACGTATTCTCACACCATTCCACAAGATTTGCCCTCTCTGCATATTTCGACTTCATAGCCTCATAGCGACTTTTATCCGCAAGGCCGATTTCATATCCAATCGGAGTAAGACGCAAGTCGGCATCATCCTGGCGGAGCAAGATGCGGAATTCAGCGCGGCTCGTAAACATCCTGTATGGTTCATCGACACCTTTTGTCACAAGATCATCAATAAGCACACCTATGTAGGCTTGATCACGTCCGAGCACTATAGGCTCGCAACCCTTAACAGACATTGCCGCATTGATACCTGCCATCAAGCCCTGAGCAGCCGCCTCTTCATACCCTGTGGTGCCGTTCACCTGGCCCGCAAGATAAAGATTGCATATCACCTTCGACTCAAGGCTATGCCGAAGTTGTGTCGGATCAAAGAAATCATATTCGATAGCATATCCCGGACGATAAAATTGCACATTGCGAAGAGCCGGAATCTGCGTCAACGCCTCCATCTGCACTTGCCAGGGAAGGGAACTCGAAAAACCGTTTATATAGAATTCGTGGGTGAGTTCACCCTCCGGCTCAAGAAACAGTTGATGACTCTCCTTGTCGGCGAATGTCACTATTTTCGTTTCTATCGATGGACAATACCTCGGACCAATACTCTTTATCTGCCCATTATAAAGAGGAGAATCGGCAAGATTATCATGAAGAGTCTTATGCACCGCAGGACTTGTATGCACAATATAGCAGTCTCTCGGAGGGAGTGTTCTCTTGACCGAAGGCAGATACGAAAATTTATGAAAGTCCCTTTTTATGCTCCCGTCTAAGAGACGCTCATCGTCACCCGACTGCACAGTCACCTGATCATAATCTATCGTTCCCCCATCTATTCGTGCCGGAGTCCCAGTTTTCATTCTCCCTACATTCACACCCAATTCCCGAAGTTGATCAGACAGTCCGCGTGCCGATGCCTCTGAAATGCGGCCACCCTCAATCTGCGTCCTCCCGAAATGCATTAGCCCGTTAAGGAATGTGCCTGAAGTCACCACTACCCTCTTTGCCTTAAATGTTATGCCGAGTGCAGTTTCTACTCCGACCACCTTATTCTTTTCCCCATGTTTCTCTGTAACCAGATGAATTACCATATCTTGAAAGATATATAGGTTATCTGTCTCGTCGAGAGTCTTACGCCATTCATCAATGAAACGGGTGCGGTCAGACTGAACTCGAGGAGACCATACGGCTGGTCCCTTGCTGCGGTTGAGCATGCGGAATTGAATCGCGGTCTTATCAGCAATGATACCGGTCATTCCACCGAGCGCATCAATCTCGCGAACAATCTGCCCTTTCGCTATTCCTCCGATAGCAGGATTACACGACATCTGAGCCACCCGATTCATATCTGCGGTAATCAGCAGTGTGCTGCAGCCAAGACGTGCGGATGCCACAGCAGCCTCACACCCCGCATGTCCGGCTCCTACCACTATTACATCATAGTCAAATTTCATCCTTTTATAATATTTTCACTTTCACTGCATTTTGCTTACGCGAAGCCAATTATGCATTAAAAAATAACGATAACGCCTCGTTTTCCGCCGCCTC